>JAEUMC010000193.1 GCA_016793415.1 Devosia sp.
AGAGGGGGGACGTTGTGATCACCGTAGGCTGAGGCCGCCCCCTCCACCAGCTTCGCTGGTCCCCCTCCCCCGCCCCGCGGGGGAGGATCACGGCGGCATCGTGCCACCGTCCCTCCCCCCAATCTTGACCATCCAGTTCAATTCCCCCTTGCCATTCCGCCGGCATCCGCTAGCGCTATTTCCCCATGAAGAAACGGAATCAACGGCAGGTGAGAAAGCGCGGGGCGCCGAGCCTTGTTGCCGATTACAAGCTGTTGCCCGGCGTTCCCGACGAGATGATGGATGCCGCCGGGCAGATCCGGCCGGCATGGACGCCGCTCATTTCGGCGCTCGACGCGCTCGGGCACGAAGAACTCGCCGGCCGCTTCGAGCGCGCCGACCAGTACCTGCGCGATGCCGGCGTCTATTACCGAAAATATGACGGCGCCGAGGGCAAGGAGCGCGCCTGGCCGCTGGCGCATGTGCCGCTGATCCTCGACGAGAGCGAGTGGCTGACCATCACGCGCGGCCTGACCCAGCGCGCCGAACTGCTCGAAACCATCGTCGCCGACATCTACGGCAATAACGAACTGGTGCAGCGCGGCCTCTTGCCGCCCGAGCTGATTGCCCGCAACGACGAGTTCCTGCGGCCCATGGTCGGGGTGCGGCCGGCCAGTGGGCATTTTCTCCATTTCTGCGCCTTCGAGCTCGGCCGCGGACCCGATGGCGGCTGGTGGGTGCTGGGCGACCGCACCCAGGCGCCCTCCGGCGCCGGCTTTGCCGTCGAGAATCGGGTGGCCACCACCCGGGCGCTGTCCGACATCTATGGCGAGATGCATGTGCATCGGCTCGCCGGCTTCTTCCGCGGCTTCCGCGATGCGCTGACCGGCATCGCCACCGATGGCCGTGTCGGCATCCTGACGCCGGGCCAGCACAACGAGACCTATTTCGAGCACGCCTACATCGCGCGCTATCTCGGCTTCACCCTGCTCGAAGGCGAGGACCTGGTGGTCGACAACGGCCAGGTGATGGTGCGCACCGTCTCCGGCCTGCAGCCGATCAGCGTGCTGTGGCGGCGCATGGATGCAAGCTTCGTCGATCCGCTGGAACTGCGCTACGACAGCCATATCGGCACCCCCGGCCTCACCGAAGCCTTGCGCCAGGGCACCATCTCGATGGTCAATGCGCTGGGCACCGGCATCCTCGAGACCCGCGCCTTCTCGGCCTTCATGCCAAACCTCTGCCGGGCGCTGACCGGGCGCGACCTGGAACTGCCCTCGATCGCCACCTGGTGGTGCGGCGGCGCCGCCGAGCGCCAGCACGTCATCGCCAATTTCGACACCATGATGGTCGGCTCGGCCTTCGCCACCGGGCTTGCCATCGAAGACCAGCGCGGCACCGTGGTCGGCGGCGCGCTGCCAGAGGCGGATCGGCAGGCGCTGCGCGCCCGGCTCGAGGCCGAAGGCGGTGCCTTTGTCGGCCAGGAACAGGTGCAGCTCTCCACTGCCCCGGTCTATGTCGGCGGCAAGCTCGAGCCGCGGCCGATGACATTGCGCGTCTATGCCGCCCGCACCCGCGACGGCTGGATGGTGATGCCGGGCGGCTTTGCCCGGGTCGGCTCGACCCAGGATTCCACCGCCATCGCCATGCAGCGCGGCGGCCAGGCGGCCGACGTCTGGGTGGTGAGCAACACCCCGGTCGAACGGGTCACGCTGCTCCCGGCCGAAGGCGAAAAGCTGGTCCGCATGTCCTCGGGGAGCCTCCCCAGCCGCGCCGCCGATAACCTGATCTGGCTCGGCCGCTATGCCGAGCGCTGCGAAGCCATGGTAAGGATCCTGCGCGCCTATAATGCACGGCTCGCTGAGGTCTCGAACCCCGATCAGGCCATTCTCAAGGATACGCGCGCCTATCTCGACGGCATCGGCGTCGATGCTTCGGTGCCGCTGCCACCCGGCCTTTTGGCCGCCATCGACAGCGCCGTGCACAGCGCCAGCCAGATCCGCGACCGCTTCTCGCCCGATGGCTGGCTGGCCCTCACCGATCTGAGGAAAACCGCCAGGAGCTTCTCCCAGCGCGTGCTGCCGGGCGACGACGCCACCCGCGCCATGACCGTGCTGCTGCGCAAGCTCGCCGGTTTCTCGGGCCTCGTACACGAGAACATGTACCGCTTTGCCGGCTGGCGTTTCCTCGAAATCGGCCGCCGCCTCGAGCGCGGCATCCAGATTGCCGGCAGCGTCGCCTGGTGTACCCGCAAGGGCGCGCCCGAAGGGGCGCTCGACCTGCTGCTCGAGGTCGGCGACAGCGTCATGACGCATCGCCGCCGCTATGCGGTGAGCGCCGGGGTCAACTCCTATGTCGACCTCCTGGTGCTCGATCCGCTGAACCCCCGCTCAGTCCGCTTCCAGATCGCCGAGCTGCACCAGCAGCTTGAGCAACTGCCCGGCGGTATCGAGGATGGGCACCTGTCGATGGCGGCCAAGGCCGCGCTGACGCTCGATACCGAGCTGCGCGTCACCGAGCCCGAGGACATGACGACAGCAAAGATCAACCGGCTGGGCATCGAGATCGGCAATCTCGCCGGGCTCATCGCCGACGCCTATTTCGTCTGAGGAGGCGAGCCGTGCTCTACGACGTCCGGCTCGAACTGCACTACGACTACAAGGCTTCGGTGCATGGCGACCGGCACCTGATCCGCGTC
>JAEUMC010000202.1 GCA_016793415.1 Devosia sp.
CACCTGCGGGCTGATGCCGACGGCATCGCCCGACAGCACCGACGATACGGCTGCCTGCGACACACCGGCGTGCGTCGCGACATCCTTCTGCGTCGGTTTTCTGGTCGATTTCATCTTGAAACTCGGCTACTGATACGTATCAGTAAGCAGACAAGCTGTTTCCGTCAAGCCGGGTGGCCTACGACGTTCACAGCCTGCCCGCACCCGCCCGTTCGACCCTTCAGAGTATTGAGATCCCCATGACCCTCCCCACCGATACCCTCGAGCGGATCTATGCCGGCGTGCTCGGCAAGCTGATCGGCGTCTATCTCGGACGGCCGTTCGAGAACTGGACCTACCAGCGCATCCTCAAGGAACTCGGCCCGATCACCTATTACGTGAACGAGCGGTTGGGGGCCGAACTGGTGGTGACCGATGACGACGTCTCGGGCACGTTCAGCTTCGTTCGGGCGCTCGAGGACTACGGTGCTTCTGCCGAGCTCGGCGCCGAGGATATCGGCCGGACCTGGCTCAACTACGTGGTCGAGAACCGCGCGGTGTTCTGGTGGGGCGGGGCGGGCAATTCGACCGAGCACACCGCCTGGCTCAACCTCAACAAGGGTATCCCGGCGCCGCGCTCGGGTTCGATCGAGACCAATGGCAAGATCGTCGCCGAGCAGATCGGGGCGCAGATCTTCATCGATGGCTGGGCGTTGGTATCGCCGGGCAACCCCAAGCAGGCGGCCAAGCTCGCCCGCGCCGCCGGCAGCGTCAGCCATGATGGGGAGAGCGTCCATGCGGCGGTGCTGTGGGCGGCGATGGAGGCGGAGGCCTTCGTCAGTCGCGACGTCGAGCACCTGATCGAAACCGGGCTTAGCTTCATCCCGGCGGACTCGTTGATCGCCAAGCTGGTGGCGGACATCCGTGGCTGGGTGCGGGCCAATGGCGACGACTGGCAGGCGACGCGCCGGCAGATCGAGGACACCTACGGGTACGACAAGTATGCCGGGGTCTGCCACGTGGTGCCCAACCACGCGCTGATGCTCATGGCGCTGCTGCACGCGCCCACCGATTTCAGCCGCGGCCAGATGATCGTCAACACCTCGGGCTGGGATACCGACTGCAATGCCGGGAACCTGGGCTGCCTGCAAGGGATCATGCTCGGGCTCGACGGTTTTGACGGCAAACAGGATTGGCGCGGCCCGGTGGCCGACCGGCTCTATCTCTCCACCGCCGATGGCGGGCGTGGCCTTACCGATGCGCCGAGCATCGCCTATTGGCTCGAAGGCCTCGCCCGGCGGCTGGCCGGCGAGCCGGCGCGGCCGGCGCCGAAGGGCGGGGCCCAGTTCCATTTCGCGCTGCCCGGGGCAGTGCAAGGCTTCATGGCCGGCGGCACGCAGGGCAATGGCGGCGACATCGCCGTCTCCGGCACCGGCGACGCCCTGGCGGTGGAGCTGATCTCGGTGACCCCTGGCCGTTCGGCCTATGTCGGCGCGCCGGTGTTCATTCCGCCGGCGATGATCGGGCACAGCTGGTACGAGGTGCTGGCAAGCCCGCGGGTGTGGCCGGGCCAGACCATCGAAGCGCGAATATCAGGCGACGCCGGGCTCAGCGGTACTGTCGAGGTGGCGCTCGCGGTGCGCCATTACGGCCAGGACGATGCGCTGGTGAGCGTGATCTCGCCACAGAGCGTCACGGTGGAAGCCGGGCAGTCGGCGCAGCTCAGCTGGCAGGTGCCGCAGTTCGACGGCAATCCGATCGCCGAGATCGGCCTCGTCATGTCGGTGCGCGATACCGCGACGGTCGGAAAGGTGCTGGTCGACTGGCTGCGCTGGTCGGGCGAGCCCGAACTGACGCTGCGCCGCCCGCACAACGAGGGCAGCATGTGGCGCAGCGCCTGGATCAACGGCGCGAGCGTCTTCTCGAAGAATTTCCGCGAGTCGTTCCGGCTCTCCGCCAATCGCGGCGAGGGCATCATCCTCACCGGCACGCGCGACTGGCGTGACATCACGATCGAGACTGAGCTGAACCTGCACCTGGGGCAGTACGGCGCGCTGGTGTTCCGGGCGCAGGGCCTGCGGCAGTACTACGCCGCGCGGCTGACGCGCACCGGCAAGCTGCAGGTGATCTGCCGCCGCGACGAAGCCGAGCGGGTGCTGGCGGAAACCGCGTTGCCGGTGGTGTTCGAAACGGCGGTGCCGCTGCGGGTGGTGCTCGATGGCGCGAAGATCGCGGTGGATGCCGGGGGGACGGTGCTCGAGGTGAGCGACGAGACCTATGCCGGCGGCATGATCGGGCTCGCGGTGTACGAGGGCGCGCTGTCGACC
>JAEUMC010000245.1 GCA_016793415.1 Devosia sp.
GTGCTGCCAGGGCCGGCAGCGAAGGGAGGTGGACCGTACCGGATACCGCCGCGGGTAGGGCGCGGCGGCCGGAGCGCATGTTTTCCAGCAAGCCGATCACCCGCCGCGAACGGCTGCTGAACTCACCGTCGATGCGCTCCCGGGCCAGCTTGCTGTTGCCCGCCAGTTGCGCCCGAATGACCTCGGCCGCGCAGTGGTGAAAACCGGCGTGCTCGACCTTGAGGTCGGCGTAGTTGGTGCTGCCGCGCAGCACACGCCCTTCGCCATGGATCCAGCAGCCGAGCGCGCACTGGTCATCGCGGCCGACGACGGCCGGATCGAGGCGCTCACCGCTCCCCGCCACGAAATCGAGCAGACGCTTGGTCCAGTTGCGATGGGCGACGATGGCACCGTCGAAATCCAGCCCCGACAAACGTGTCTGGTCGACGACGACCACTCCTCCCGGCAGGCGGAATGCCGAAACCGCCTCGATCAGGCTGGCCGCCTGCTCCTCCAGGCTCTCCGCCGAAGCGGCCGCCTCCTCAACCAATGCCGCGTTCTGCTGGGTCATCTCGTCCATGGCACCGATCGCCACGCCGATCTGCTCGATGCCGGCCGTCTGCTCGCAACTGGCGGCCGAAATATCGCCCATGATGCGGGCCAGGTTCTGAATGCTGAGTACCACCTTGTCCATGGTCTGGCCGGCCTGGTCGACCAGGCGGCTGCCGGCTTCGACCTTGCCCACCGAATCTGCGATCAGCGCCTTGATCTCCTTGGCGGCCGCCGCGCTGCGCTGGGCCAGGCTGCGCACCTCGGTGGCCACCACGGCGAAACCACGCCCCTGCTCGCCAGCCCGCGCCGCCTCCACCGCCGCATTGAGGGCGAGGATGTTGGTCTGGAAGGCGATGCCGTCGATAACGCCGATGATGTCGCCGATCTTGCTCGACGCCTTGTGGATGGCGGCCATGGTGTCGACCACCTGGCCGACCGCCTGCCCACCATGTTCGGCGACCTGGCGGGCTTCGCCGGCCAGCGCACTGGCCCGCTGGGCGCTATTGGCATTCTGCTTCACAGCCTGGGTCAGCTCCTCCATGCTCGACGCGGTTTCTTCCAGGCTGGAGGCTTGCTCCTCGGTGCGCCCGGAGAGATCCTGGTTGCCGCTGGCGATTTCCTGTGCCGCCGTGTCGATCGAATCGGCAGCTTCCTTGATGGCGATGACGATGCGCCGCAGATTCTCCACCGTCGTGTTGGCGTCATCCTTCAACTTGCCGAGCATGCCCTCGTACTGACTGTCGATGGTCTGGCCGAGATCGCCTTGCGACAGGTATTCGAGGATGCTGCCGACTTCGCCGAGTGCCGACTGATTGGCTTCGAGCAGGCGATTGATACCCTCGGAAATCTCGCGGAAGAAGCCCGTCATCCCGGCCGTATCGAGACGCAGGCTGAAGTCGCCGGCGACTGCCGCACCAATGATTTCGGCAACCTTCCGCTCGACGTTGATTTCGGCCGTGCGATCCCGCCACTCGATGACCGTGCCGATCCGTTCGCTGCGGGCGTTGACGACAGGCGAAGCGGCGATGCTGAAAAAGCAATCGCCGATGGTGATGTGCGCGTGATGCGTGGCTTTCAGGGCGGCCAGCAACTGGCGTTGATGCCCAGGCGCGGCATGGTAGCTGTCGAAATTCGAACCGACGATGGCATCTGCCCTGAAGCCGGGCAATTTCTTGCGCAACTCGCCCTCGACGCGACGCATCATCTCGAGGAGGGAGGCATTGCAGTACACAATCGTGCCATCCGGGTCGGCCAGCATGACGTTGGTCGTCGTCACGTCGAGCGCCACCTTGATGCGCAGCGCTTCGTCGGCCTGTTTACGGTCGGCCTCGATACGCGACCGAAGTTCGTCCTGCATGGTGAGCAGCGCACGAATCAAATCGGCCACCTGATCCTTGCCACTCGCCTCCATGCTGTTCTTCAACTCGCCGCCCGCCACCGAATTGGCGAACCCAAGCGCCTGGGCCAGTGGCCGGGTGATGCTTCGCGCAAAAACGTAAGAAAACATCGCGATCAGGGCGACGACGACGACCGACAAGACGATCAGCATCTGCCGGGTCGATTCGTAGGTCTGCTGCGAGGCATTGAAAACCTCCCGACCAGATTCGGAATAGTACTGGCTCAGATCGGCAGCCGCCTTGCTGGCCTTGGCATAGGCAGGAATCACCGCCGTGCTGTAGATTTCGGCAGCCCGCGTGTAATCGCCGGCATTGAGCGCCGCCGAGGCGGCCATCAGGCCATCGCGGACGAACACCGCCCTGGCCTGCTCGTAGGCATCGGCCAATTGCCGCTCCTCGTCGTTCAGGGGGCGGGCCTTGAACTCTTGCCACAGGCGGGTGATCCGGTCGCGATTCTCGATGACCTTGTCGGTATGCACGGCAACCGGGTGATCGTGCCCGGCCAGTTGGGCCCGCGACGGGTCGTGCAACAATCCGGAGGCGATCTGCAGGTTGTTTTCCGACATCATGGTCT
>JAEUMC010000252.1 GCA_016793415.1 Devosia sp.
GGATCGCGGCTCGCGGCATTGGCCACTTCGCCGTCGCGCACCACGTTATCGAGCACGATCACCGTGCCGGGCCGGCCGAGCCTGACGGCCCAGTCGAGGTAGGTGGGGTTGTTGGGCTTGTCGGCGTCGATGAAGACGAAGTCGAATGGCTCCGGCTGTTCGGCTGCCAGGATCGGCAAGGTCTCCGCCGCGGCCCCGAGGCGGACCTCGATCCGGTCGGAGTACCCTGCCCGTTCGATGTTGCGGCGCGCCACCTCGGCGTGGTGCGGCTCATACTCAAGTGTGATGATCGAGCCGCCGGCCGGCAACGCCCTGGCCATCCAGATGGTGGAATAGGCGCCGAGTGTTCCGATCTCCAGGACGCGTCGCGCGCCGCTGATCCGCACCAGGAGGTGAAGGAACTTGCCCTGCGCCGCCGACACATCGATCGGCCGTAAGCCACCGGCGGCGTTGGCTTGCAGTGCATCGGCCAGGGCCGCATCCTCATCGACCAGCTTGTCGACGATGTAGTCGTCCACCCTGCCCCACAGCTCAGTGCTCATACCTTCGCTCCAAGATACAGCCGGGCCACCATCATTTCAGTAGGAACCTGTCCATTCCATCTGTCACTCGTCATTCACTCGGGATTTAGTAGTGGCGAGAGCGATGCGGCGTGCCAACATGGAGTTATTTTGTAGTGTGCGACGAACGCCACAGAGGGGACGATGGCTGACGAGGTAGTTGTGCTCGGCATGATCGATTTTGAGTTACCTTTTGATATCCCTCGATACTCAGGAGATATGAGGAGGGACCAACTCGCCGAACTCAGCAAACCCGCTGCTGGCGAGCTATACGTTGCCATTATGCAGATCGAGACGCTGCTCGAACATAGATATGGACAGACCTTTCGAATTGCAGATGGTGTGGTGTCGGCTGGCTCTATCAAGTTCCGCGACGGGCAGCTAATCGTCACAGCGCCGGCATTAGCCTACATCCTTGTTGGTTATTCGTTTGTGGTCGGTTACCCGGACCTTCGTTCCGGAGTGCTTGCCATGCTCGGCGACGTGAACCTCGCTATTGAGACCGTCGCGCCGATGTTCACCTCGGTGCTGTTTGCCCCACAGTCCCCCGAAAAGGTCGCCGACGAAGTAATACTATTCCTCCCGCCAGACGTGCAGAGGCGGCTAGGACGCGAAGGTGACCCTCCACAACTGCTTACGAACCAGTGAGCGCGCCCTCGCGCGAGCGGCAAATGAGAAAGGGTCCCTAGGGACCCTTTCTAGCTTCTGGCACGCGGACTGCCGATTACTCGGCTAGGTCCCAAGCGGCTTCGACGGCCTTGCCGAGAGTCACCCGATCACCGGCGCGGCCGCCGAAACTCACTCCACCTTCAGGAAGTCGGTGACGTCGAGCAGCACGAGTTCGTTGTCGTCGGCGCGGCCCTGCTGGCGGCCCACCGAGTACGGGTAGTTGTTGTCGTTGGCGACCACGATGGTGGTCGGGTCAACCAGGTCGACGTCCTCGATGGTCTCGAACGGGAAGGTGAAGACACCATTCTCGGTGCCGCGCGGCGCGACGCCGCTCGGATCCTTGATGGCCAGCAGGTCGACGCTAGGCCGCAGGGTCTGCGCTGCAAAAAGAAAGGGCCCCGAGGGGCCCTTTCGAACTTCTGCACTGAGCGGCCGATTACTCGGCCGGCTCCACCGGGGTCGGGGTCGGCGCCGGGATGGCGGCGGTCTCGGCCTGGCGGCGGCGCTCGTCGAGGATCATGTCGTCGCGACGGGTCGCGATCGCCTTGGCCTTCGAAATGCCTGCACCGGTACCGGCCGGGATCAGGCGGCCGACGATGACGTTCTCCTTGAGACCTTCGAGCAGGTCGGCCTTGCCGGAAACTGCCGCCTCGGTGAGGACGCGGGTGGTTTCCTGGAAGGACGCAGCCGACACGAACGAGCGGGTCTGCAGCGACGCCTTGGTGATGCCGAGCAGCACGGGGTTGGCAGTCGCCGGCTTCTTGCCGTCGGCAACCAGCTGATCGTTGAGCTCGTCGAAGTCGAGCTTGTCGAGCTGCTCGTCCTTGAGCATCCCACTGTCGCCCGGGTTCACGATCTCGACCTTCTGCAGCATCTGGCGAACGATCACCTCGATGTGCTTGTCGTTGATCAGCACGCCCTGCAGCCGGTAGACCTCCTGGATCTCGTTGACGAGGTAACGAGCAAGCTCTTCCACGCCCTTGATTGCCAGGATGTCGTGCGGTGCCGGGTTGCCGTCGAGGATGTACTCACCCTTCTCGATGGTGTCGCCTTCCTGCAGGTGGAACGGCTTGCCCTTCGGGATCAGGTACTCGACCGCCTCGGCGCCCTCTTCGGCCGCCTCGATGATGATCCGGCGCTTGTTCT
>JAEUMC010000192.1 GCA_016793415.1 Devosia sp.
CCATTGGTGAGGATGAACTTGCGGCCCGGCAGGTCACGGATCGCGGCGATCAGGTCCGGATGCGCCGCGACCGGCGAATAGTCGATGGCGTGCACGGTGTTGAGGAAGTGATCGGGATCGACCTCGTGCCGTTGCATCAGCCCGTTCAGGGTGGTGCCATAGTCGCGGTAATAGGCCTTCTGCAGTGCCCGCGCCTCGTCGAACGGCAGCTGGGTGACGTCGACCATGTAGTGCGAGATCAGGATATCGATCTGCGCGAACAGGTTGCACTCACGCGGGTAGAGCGTGTTGTCGAGGTCGAACACCCAGTCGGTGACATGGGAGAGCGAGCGGGGCGGGGGAGTGAGGTCGTTCATGACCCCAATATGGCAGCTTTTGCCCGAACTTTCACCCCGCGCTGTCCGCAAGGCTGCGTAACCCGGCAGTCAGGTGTGCCACGATGGCGAAGCGCTCGCGCCAGGCCGCGGTCGAGGTGTCGCCGCGCCCGAGCAGCGCCGCATCGAGTCCAGCCTCAAAGCCCTCGGGCAGGCGCTTGAGCTTGCCCAGCTGCCGGCTCATCTTCTTGTCGCCGGGAAAATACACTTCGTTGATGGCGAAGGCAGCATGCACCAGGTCGTTGACGATCTGCTGCAGCATCGACTGCAGGTAGAAGCCGTCGGCGCGGCTCAATGCCGTCTCGAGATGAAAGTTGCCGATCCAGAACCCGGCGCTTCTGAGCCCATCGGCGATCAAACGCTGCTTGAGTTTCGGCGGATAGGCCCGCACCGCCTCGACCAGGGGCGCCAGCAGCCCCGCGGGGTCGGACAACACCACGACATTGGCGACATCGGCCAGCTCGCAATCGCTGTAATAGCCGTTCGGCGTCCAGGTTTCGTAATGCCGGTCGACCTCGCCCTCGAGCGCCCGCGCCACTGTCTGTCGCAGCGGTCCAAGCGCGTGCATCGACATCTCGACTTCCTGTGCGCCGACCTTGAAATCGGTGCCGGCCAGCGCCGGCAGCGTCGCCCAGCAACGCAGGCTCGCGGCTTCAGGCACCACTTGCTGCGCCAGTGCTCGGCGCCGCTCGTTGTCGAGCCAGTTCTCGGCGAACACGTAGATGTCGAGGTCGGACTGCGTGTCGGCGACGCCCTTGGCATGCGCACCGGCCAGCGCAATGGCCGCGGGGCCGGTGCTGAACGAGGCGGCAAGCGGCAACAGGCGCTCGATCAGGCGGGAGAGGTCTGGGGTCATGTCCCCCGCGTGCCATGAAACCCGGTAGGCGGAAAGCCTGCCCACGCGGCGATTCAACGTTTCCGCTCAATCAATCACTTGATTGATAGATCACTCGGGTATATGTGGCGGCGCTGCCGACCACCAAACGTCGAAATCACGGCGTCTGGTGCGACATTGTCGGCGAGGAAGCCATGACCGTCACCAGCACCGCCCCGAAGCGCGAAACCACTGACGATCGCCGCCGCGCCATCGCCGCGGCGGCACGCGGGCTCATCGCCGAGAAGGGTTTCGAGGGCCTGCGTACCCGCGATATCGCGGCGCGGGTCGGCATCAACGTCGCGACGCTGCACTATCACGTGCCCACCAAGGAGGCGCTGATCAGCCTCGTTGCCGACGCCATGCGCGAGGATTTTCGCGCTCAGTCGCTGGTCCGGCCGCGTGCCCACCTTTCACCGGCCGAGCGCCTCGAACAAGAGTTCTACGATTTCCACGAGATGTTCTACCAGCAGCGCGACACGCTCGCAGTAATGTCCGAGCTGATGGAGCGGGCCCGCCGCGACGCGGTGATCGTTTCCGCCATGCGTCCGATCCTCTACAAGTGGCACCAGATGGTTGCCGCGATCTTCATCGACGGCGTCGCCGACGGCACCTTTCGGGCGGACCTCGATCCCGAGGCGGCCTCCAGCATGTTCATCGGCGCATTGGTCGGTTTCGGCCGCGGCCCCGATACCTCACCCCAGTATTTCGAACGCCTGTGCGCCGAGCTGCGCCGCGCCGTTCGCTCCACCACACCGACCAGGAACTAGTCCATGTCTTCGCAATTTCACGTGCCACAATCCAAGGCGGATGCCGATCCACGCCGCTGGGTGGCGCTCGCCGTACTGCTGCTCGCCAGCTTCATGAATCTCATCGACGTCACCATCGTCAACGTCGCGCTGCCCAGTCTGCAGCAGAACCTCGGCGCCGACCCCACCCAGATCGAGTGGGTCATTGCCGCCTATGTGCTGGCGTTCGCTCTCGGTCTGTTGCCGTTCGGCCGGCTCGGCGACATCGTCGGCCGCACCCGCATGTTCCTCATCGGCGTCGCTGCATTTACGCTCGCCTCGGCCTTCTGCGGCCTCGCGCCCTCGATCGAATGGCTGATCGTCGCCCGCGTGCTGCAAGGCCTCGCCGGCGCCTGCATGACCCCGCAGGTGCTTGCCATCGCCCAGGTCACCTTCCCGCCTGAGGAGAAGGGCCAGGCCTTCTCGCTGTTCGGCCTCAGCGCCGGCCTTGCTGCCGTTGCCGGCCCGATCGTCGGCGGGCTGCTGATCGGCGCCAACCTCTTCGATCTCGACTGGCGCCCGATCTTCCTCGTCAATATCCCGTTCGGCATCTTCGCCGTCGTCGCCGGCTGGTATCTGATCCCGCGCCCCCCGGGGCATCCGACGCTGAGGAACGATTTCGTCGGTATCGGCCTGTTCGGCATCGCCATGGTGGCCATGGTCTTCCCGCTGGTCGAGGGCCACGCCCTGGGCTGGCCGACCTGGCTGTGGGGCCTGATGGCGGTGGGGCTGATCTTTGCCGGCATCTTCATCATCTGGGAGCGCCACCGCGCCCGCATCGACCAGCCGCAGCTGCTCAACTTCAGCCTGATCAGCAACCCCAACTACCTGCTCGGCCTGCTCATCACCACCATCTTCGCCTCGGGCGTGCCGGCCATGTTCATGGTCATCTCGTTGATGCTGCAGTCGGGCTACGGTTTCACCCCGCTCGAGTCCGGACTGGTCAACACGCCGTTCTCG
>JAEUMC010000281.1 GCA_016793415.1 Devosia sp.
CATGCCGCTTTCGACATGCATGTGCCCGTCGCAGAGGCCCGGCACGAGGTAACGGCCCGCGGCATCGATGACCTCGGTGTCGGGGCCGATAGCGTAGCCGAGGTCGGGAGCGATGGCGGCGAAGCGTCCGGCGGCAATGGCCAAGTCGGTGCCGGCAATCACTTCGCCCGAATGGACGTTCACCCAGCGGCCGTTGCGCACCACCATATCGGCGGGGCGCCTGCCCATCGCGACATCGACCAGTGTGGTGGCAGACTCGGCCCAGGAGGCAATTGGCATCGCGATGCGCCCGTTTCTTATCGCCGCGCAAACAACCTAGCCTGCCGCGGACGGGCCGTCGTCTACCGAACGGTAGAGGCCGCGACTCCCCAACGGAGCGGGACTTTGCTAGGCTTAGGCAGTGTCGGCCCCAGGGGGCGGGACGATGGTCGATGTGCTGGACCGCGAAGCGCTGTCGGACCTGATCGGTCTCATCTACGACTGCAGCGTGGATGCCTCGCGCTGGTCGGTGACGCTGTCGGCGTTGAGCCGGGCCCTCGATTTCCAGAATGCCGGACTGAGCTGGGTCGATTTCGTTGCCGCCCATACGCTGCTCGACGTCTCGGTGGGGATCGAGGATTCGTGGCGCCGCACCCAGCATGATTACGATGCCGAAGCGCTGGCGCTGTGGGGCAGTTTCGAGGCGCTGCAGCGCTATCCCCTGGGCGAGCCGCAGGTGATGTCGAGCGTTGCCGGGCGGCCGGCCATCGAGCGGTCGGCCTATTATCGCGAGTGGGGCAGGCCGCAGGGGCTGATCGACCTGGTGGCGCTGCCGCTGGTGCGCACCCCGAGCACGATCGGCAACATTGCCATGGGCCGCGGCCAGGCGGCGGGGCCGGTCGGGGGCCGCGAGCTCGACGCGCTGCGGCTGCTGTCGCCGCATTTCCAGCGCGCCCTCGCGATAGGCAAGCTGTTCGACCTCAAGGCGCTCGAGATCCACGCGTTCGGTGAGACGCTGAATGGGCTGGCAACGCCAGTGGTGCTGGTCGATCCGGACCTGGTGGTGCTGAGCGCCAATCGCGCCGCCGAAACCTTGCTGGCCGCGTCCCAGGGCATCCGGCTGGTCGACGGGATGCTGACCTCTGGGACCGAAGCAACCGACAGCGCGCTGCGCGCCGCCGTGCGGCCCGGCGATGCGGCAAAACCCAGCCGGCACGGGCTCGGTATTCCGGTGCGCAACGGAGCGCCGGCGGCGCTGATCCATGTGCTGCCGCTGACGCGGGGCGGACTGCGCGACGGGCTGAGCCCGAGGGCGACCGCGGCGGTGTTCGTGGCGCGGATGTCGGATGGCCAGCTGCCTGCGGCCGAGGCGCTGGCCGCGCTGTTCGAGCTCACCGCCGCCGAGGCACGGGTCTTCGCGCTGCTGGCCGCCGGGCGCACCCAGCAGCAGATCTCCGCCGCGCTCGGGATCGCGCCGGGAACGGTGAAAACGCACCTGCTGCGGGTGTTCGCCAAGACCGGCACCAACCGGCAGGCCGACCTGGTGCGGCTGGCCAACACGCTCGCCATGCCGCTTTGAGGAGCAGCCGGCCGTCAGCCGCTATTGCTGCGATGGCGGCGTGGGCTGGTCGGCTGCCGCATCGTGACGAAACAGCCGCGGCACCGTCATCGGAGCGCCGTGCGCGTCAAAGGCCTGCTGCAGGGTGAAGGCGTCCGGCCGGGATCCGCTGGTTTCCAGCTGCTCGAGCTTCCGCTTGGCTTCGTCGAGCGTCGGGATCGTGCCCG
>JAEUMC010000321.1 GCA_016793415.1 Devosia sp.
AGGGGGCGAGTTATCAGTTGATCGGGAGGGGTTTTTCTAAGCCGCCCCGTACGCCTGCCAGAAGAACCAGCCGGTCAGCCCGATCCCGTAGACGATCACCAGCCCACGGATCAGCTGCGTCGGGATCCGCTTGGCGACGCGCGCCGCCACGTAGCCGCCGATGGTCACCCCCACCAGCGCGATCGAGCCATGATACCAGTCGATGGCTCCCGAGAGCGCGAAGCGGATCACGCAGACCAGCGCTACCAGCGTCGAGATCCAGAGCTTCAACCCGTTCATGGCGTGAATGTCGGTGAACCCGGCGAGCGCCAGGAACGCCAGCAGCAATACACCGAGCCCGGCATTGAAGAAGCCGCCATAGACGCAGATGCCGGCCAGCAGTGCGAACAGCAGCGCGACGCCGGCATGCCGGCCGCGGCCGTTATCGCCGGCGAGCTGGCGCACATAGCTGTTGATCCGTCCGCCAAAGGCGAACAGCAGCACCGCGAAGGCCAGCAGCCACGGTACCACCAGGACGAAGGTTTCGTTCGAGACGCGCAGCAGCAGTTCAGCGCCGGCATAGCCGAACACCAAGGAGACGATGGTGTAGCCGATCAGCTTGTCGCGGTGCGCCACAATCTCGCGCCAGAAGCCGACGGCGCCGCTCGCATAGCCGGGGAAGCTCGCATAGGTGTTCGACGCATTGGCGATCACCGGCGGCACGCCGGCGAACAGCAGCGCCGGAAACAGCACGAACGAGCCGCCGCCCGCCAGTGTGTTGATGGTGCCGGCAATGAGGCCGGCGACGAACAGCATGATCTCGGTCATCCGTGATCCCTAGCGCGCCGCGTCGCCGCACTCCAACGAGAAACCGTGATCCTCGTCATCACCGGTGCGAATGGGCCCGAGTTGACAAAACCCGCCCGATCCCCCACATCTCGCGCCGTGCTGCTGGCGCCTGCCGCTCGCCGGGGAAACCCGATGGTCAAGTCCAGCCGCGGATTATCCGTGACGCATCGCATGATCGCTCCCTTCGAGGCGGTTCATGGCAAGGCGAGCCCCATGAAGACATCCGCCTCTGATGAAGAGGACCGACATGACTTTCTCTCTCGATACTCCCAGTGCCGCCAGTCTCAAGGCCGAGGCCAAGGCTTTGCGCGCCGAACGCGCTTTGGCGGGCAATCCGCTGGGGCAGGGCGCCGCGCTCGAAGAAATCGCCCATCGCCACGGCTACCGCGACTGGAACACCGCGTCAGCGGCGATGCCGGAACGCGCGGTCAGCCCGGTGCAGGTTGGCCAGCGCGTCAAGGGCACCTACCTCAGCCAGTCGTTCATCGGCATGGTCATCGGGGTACAACTGCTCGCCGACATGAACCACTACGAGGTGACGGTTAAGTTCGATCGTCCGGTGAACGTGTCGAAATCCGAGCTGATGGGGCCGATCTACCGCCAGCGCGTCCGCGCCACTGTCGATCTGCGTGGCATCTCGGCGGCGCGTACCAGCGATGGCCAGCCGCACATGCGCATTCAGCGCGCCTGACGGGGTTTTTCGGGGCAAGCCCAAAACCGAGCATTGATTTTTCAACGGCGGGGTTCGCTCCGCCGTTGTCATTTCCGTGTGCGGGTTGTCATCCATCGGCAGGTGCCGATATATGGAGGTCTCGTCGCCCGGTGGCGTTCCGTCACCACTTCAGCAGCAGACCCGGGACACTACCAATGACCACCCAGACTTTGCCGATCGATCTCTATTACGCCGCCACGCCCAACGGCCGGAAGATCACCATCATCCTCGAAGAGCTCGAACTGCCCTACGCCATCTACCCGATCAACATCGGCCGCGGCGACCAGTTCAAGCCCGAGTTCCTTGCTATCTCGCCCAACAACAAGATCCCGGCGATCGTTGATCCCGAGGGGCCGGAGGGCAAACCCGTCTCGATCTTCGAGTCCGGCGCGATCCTCAAGTATCTCGCCGAGAAGTTCGGCAAGTTCTACGGCACCAGCTGGTCCGAGCGGATCAAGATCGACGAGTGGCTGTTCTGGCAGGTCGGCGGCTTCGGCCCGATGCTGGGGCAGAACAACCATTTCTCGCGCTATGCCCCCGAGAAGATCCCCTACGCCATCAAGCGCTACCAGGATGAGAGCCACCGCCTCTACCGCGTGCTCGACACCCAGCTCAACAAGCAGGCCGAACTCGGCAAAGACTATGTCGCCGGTGACTACTCGATCGCCGACATCGCCATCTTCGACTGGTCCCGCGGTTCGGACAATCACGGCATCGACATCGCCGAGTTCCCGACTTTCGCCGCCTGGCGTCAGCGCATCACCGATCGGCCGGCCGTGCAGCGGGCCCTCGGCATCACGCTCGAGCAGAGCCAGCAGATCAGCGCCGCTACCGACAAGGAAGCGCAGCGGATCCTGTTCAACCAGCGCTGAACTTACTCGGTTGCGGGTTCCTGGGGGACCCGCGACCAATCCTGCTCCTGGCAGAGCACGTAGAGCACGCAGCCCTTGAGCCGGATCAGGTCGACCGACAGCAC
>JAEUMC010000323.1 GCA_016793415.1 Devosia sp.
CTCCGGCCGGGCTCACCGATACGGAGATGGGCTTTGGCTTCGACCGGCTCGGGGTACGGGTGCCGGCGATCGCCATTTCCGCCTATACGCAGGCCGGCAGCATCATCCACGAGCCGATGCACCACGCCGCGGCGATCGCAACGCTCTGCAAGCGCTATGGTCTCGCCCCGCTCACCGCCCGCGACGCCGGCGCGCGCGACCTCGGCAACGCCATCAACCTCGCCGAGCCCCGCCCAATCGCCGATTGGCCGGAGACGACGCCGCAATATGTGCCGCCCAACCCAGAGGCCGGCGGCCCATTCTCGGAAGCGGCCGGCATGGCGCCGCTCAGTCCGCCCGGCAAGGCCCTGATGGGGCTGCTGGTGAAGAACTTCGGGCTGCCCACCGACGAAGTGCCCACCACCTATGACCAGGCCTATGCCCTGCTGCAGCGGCTCGGGCCGGGGCTGTTCGGATAGCGGCAGATGACTTCAACCGCCGTCCTCCTGGTGCTCGTCGTCATTGCGCTGCTGGTCGCCGTGATCGCCTTCGACGTCTTCACCCTGGGGACCAAGGGGCGGTTGAACGCCCTCAAGCAGTGGCAGGTGCTGATCGGCACCATGCTCGGCTTCGTCACCGGCGCCGGCGTGCTGGCGATCTCCAGCGCCATTCAGGACGAAACCCAGGTGCGGCGCGACCGCGAGGCGCTGGTGCAGGTCGGCACTGCCCTCAAGGTGGAAGCCAGCGACCTCGACAGCGTGCTCGCCCGGGCCCAGCTGCTGCGCGACACGTTGATGCCGAGCGACCCGCACAAGCCGGCCGGCTGCAGCGGGCCGGTGAACGAGCTGGTCGACGCCTTCCAGCGCGAGACGCCGATCTACAGCGCGGCAGTGCCGAATTTCGTCAGGGTGGGCGAGCCCAACCTCCCGCTATTCGTCTCGTTCTATGCCGGCTTCGAGGAGCTGGCGCGGGCCGCCAAGCAGTATGGCGACAATGGCTGCCCGGTCGTCGCCAAGGAAACGGTGGCCTTGTTCTATGGCCGCATCGAAGCGGCCCGCGCCGATTTCGCCAGGATCGCTGCGATCTACAAGTGAGCGTAGCGCGCCGGCTCAGTCGGCCTTGAGCACGGCGGTGCACGCCTTGGGCAGGTCGGCCAGCGTCAGCGGCGGGGCCGGCGGCTTGTCGCTCGGTTTGTAGGGCTCGTCGGTGAACCAGTAATCGAGCTCGGCGCCACAGCCATCACCTGCAGGAGCCGGGGCCTGGTTGACGCAGAGCTCCACCCCGGCCGGGCAATCGAGCCGCACGTGGAAATGGTCGTCGTGGCCGTACCAGGGGCGGATCTTATTGAGAAAGCTGCGGTCGCGCCAGGTAACGGCGCAGAGCGACTTCTTGATCCCCGGCGCGACAAAGATGCGGGCCACGCCCGGCAGCTCGGCGGCGCGGTAGAGCAGCAGGCGCTGCGCTTCGCCGAAGCGCTGCGGGTCGATGTCGCGGGTGCCCTTTTTCAGCATCGAGCGGGCCGAGAGATTTTCACGCTCGTCGGCGCTGAGCTTGTAATCGGGCATGCGCTCGAACCAGATATCGACATCGAGGCCGATCTGGTGCGAGGCGTGACCGCTGGCCATCGGCCCGCCGCGCGCCTGCCCCATGTCGCCGACCAGAATCCCCGGCCAGCCATCCTGCGCCGCCGACTGCGCCAGCGCGCCGATGTAATTGACCAGCTCGGCGCTGCCCCAGCGCCGGTCGCGCGACAGCCGCATCGCCTGCCAGCCCGGCCCATCGGTCGGCAACTGCACCGCGCCGGCGATGCAGCCCTTGGCGTAGCTCCCGACCGGGATCTCGGGTCCGGTGGTCGGCGCATGCATGGCCCCGAACAGGTCGCGCGCCGGCTGCGCCAGCGCCGCCGAAGCCAGTGTCAGCAGGGCGACAGCCGCCAAAGCAAGCACGCGAAGCACAGCCATCATCACCCCCAACGAAGCACCCACGACTCACGATTCTGATCGCAACATCAGGGCCGTGTCGTGGCGGAGCAGCACGTTCGGGCTTGCCTTGCTCCATCGCTATTGCACCACGCCTAGGGAGCGAGGTCAGCCAGCCGGATCGGGCGCTGCTGGGCGCTCGAGGCGAGGATCGCTTCGATCAGCCGATGCACCTTGAGCGCCTCCTCGCCGGTGACCAGGGGCTCACGGCCCTCATCGAGGGCATCGAGAAAATCCTCGATCACGGCGCGGTGCCGGGCGTGCGAATAGCCCATGGGGTCGGCGCCGCCGCCATGGCCGGAGGCAGCGATGGAGTGATCCTCGATGCTGCCATCACGCCAGTAGAGCATCAGGCTTTCGCCTGACATAACTGCCGTGGCCCGGTCGAAGACGAGTTCCAGCCGCTCGGGAAAACCCGGGAAGCTGGCGGTGGTCGCCTCGATCGAACCGATCGCGCCATTTTCGTAGCGGATCGCGGCGCTGACCACATCCTCGCATTCCATCCGGTGAGCTCGCGACGTGCCGACCATGGCGCTCACCTCGGCGACGGGGCCGGTGAGGCTCCGGAACAGATCGAGCGCGTGGATGGCCTGGGTCAGCAAGACGCCACCGCCGTCGCGTGCCAGCGTGCCGCGGCCCGGCTCGTCATAGTAGGCTTGGGCGCGCCACCAGCGGATCGAAGCCGAGGCAGTCACCAACTCGCCCAGTTCGCCCTGGGCAATGCGACGCCCGAGCTCGCGGGCAGCGGGGCGGGTGCGGTTCTGCAGCACGATGCCCAGCCGGACGCCGGCGTTGCGGGCGACCGCTACGACTTCGCGGGAGCGGGCCGGACTGTGCTCGATCGGCTTTTCGAGCAGGATGGGTTTGCCGGCGGCGGCCGCCAGCCTGACCATTTCGAGATGCGCCGAGGGCGGGGTCAACACCAGCACCACCTCGACCTTGGGATCGCCGACCAGCGCCTCGAGGTCGTCGCTGACCGGAAAACCATAGGCGGCGTGGGCCGCGTCGCGACGTTCGACCGACCGGCTGAACAGGCCGATCACCTCGGCCCGGTCGGCCAGATCGCGGAGGCTCAGAGCATGCGGCTGCAGTCCCATGCCGGCGCCGATCACGGCAATGCCCCTGCGCTGCATGTGAGCCTCCTTGCCCATCGGCGCGCTCACCACAAGTAGCGCCACAAACTCGGTGTCATCCCGGCGAAGGCCGGGACCCATCCTGAGATTTCACCACGCCCCAGGCGGCCGGAAAGACCTCAGGATGGGCCCCGGCCTGCGCCGGGGTGACACCGTGGGTGAGGAAATACCGGTGATAGAGCCGCAGCGCTGCATGTTGCCTCTCCTAGCTCCGCCGTCCGACCACATCGATGGCGGCCAGCAGGCTCAACCCGGTGTGGTAACCAGGATCGAGATCCGGCGTCGCCGGCACGTAGTCGATCGGGCCGTCGTCGGTGAGGCACTGGTAGGCAATGCCGGTACCCTCGCGCCAGTAGTCGCGGAAGAACACCTCGTCGGCCTTCTGCCAGACGCGGAGGCTCTGGGCGCTGTGCGAGCACTCGTGACAGAGCGAGGCGCTGCGGATGGTTTCGGGCAGCGACCACCAGGGGCAATAGGGGCTGATCGGCGTGCCGGTTGCCGCCGACACCACCAATCGCACGCCGGGGCCGACAAAGCCCTTGTCGAACGAGGAGACGAGGATGGTTTCGAGCACCCGCAACAGTTCGGGATCGACGTCGCCCTCGAGGTAATCGAGGGCGAAGCCGACGAACTCTATGCCATGCCCGACATTGCAGCGGTCTTCGCCCGGCACGTTGCGCAACAGCCCGCTGCCCGGATCGAAATACTTGTCGATCACATGGCCGATAAAGCGGTCGGCAAAGGCCGTGCGGTCGCGCCGACCGATGCGGGTCAGCAAGGCGCCGGCGCTGAGCATGATCATGCGCGGGCCGAAATCGGCAGCTTCGGCCTCGAGCATGGCGCGCGACAGCGGCATCTTTTCGTCGATCTGGAAGCGATCATCTTCGATCGCCGCGATCACTGTCTCCAAGGCCGCGAGCTGGCGCGGCAGGTCGGCCGGGGCGTAGCGCGCCGCGGCAGCGACCAGCCCCTTGGCGGCAAAGGTGTCGGAGAAGGTGAAGATATCGGACGGCCGCGTCTGCGGCACGAATACCTCGCCCTCGAAGCGGATCGGCTGCATGGCGCGGTCGTAGCAGAAATACACGTGCCCATCGGTAGCGCGCAGCGGGTCGAGCGCGGCGTAGAGCCGGCGCCCGGCCCGGTCGAGCGCTTCGGTGAGGGACGGATCGATGCTGTCGAATGCCGCGGCGTGGGTGACGATGGCTTCCAGCGCGCGCCCCTGGATCCAGCCATAGACATGGTCGGGCCCGCGCCAGCCGTCGACCGCGGCGTAGTCGACGAGGCTCAGCGGGTTCATCTTGGTGTTGACGAAAGCGCCGTGCAACGGCGGCCGCGCCAGCATCCAGCGCAGCGTCTGGGCATTGGAGGCGAGGTAGCGCTGCCGCGCCGCGGCGAAGAACGCGCTCATTCCTTCAGCCCCGTACCCGCGACGCCCTGGACGAAGTTGCGCCTCAGGAACACGAACAGCGTCACCGAGGGGACGAGGACGATGGCCGAGGCGGCGCTGAGGCGGCCGAGGTCGACGGTAAAGCCGGTCTGGAACAGCGCGAGGCCGACCTCGATGGTGTAGCTGTCCTTGGTGGTGGCGACGATCAACGGCCAGGCAAAGGCGGTCCAGGCCTGGAAGAAGGCGAGGACGAACAGCGCCCCGAGCGCGCCGCGCAGCAGCGGCACGACGATGCGGATGAAGATCCAGATCTCGCCGGCGCCGTCGATGCGGGCGGCCTCGAGCAGTTCGTCCGGGATCGAATGGATGACGTTCTGCCGGATCAGGAAGATGCCGAAGCTCATCACCAGGTAGCCGAGCAGCAGGCCCCACACCGAGTTGAGGATGCCCAGGCTCTGCGCCTGGAAGTAGAGCGGGATCATGTAGACCTCGAACGGCACGATGGCGGTGGCGAGGATAATGGCGAAGATCACGCTCATCGCCCGCGACGGAAATTTTGCGAGGATGTAGCCGGCAATGGTCGAGGTGATGAGGATCGCCACGGCCGACATGAGGGCGAAGCTGAAGCTGTTGAAGATCCAGCGCAGCAGCGGCGTATCGGCCAGCACCGCCTCGATATTGGCGAGGGTCGGCCGGGCCGGGATGACGGTGGGCGGCCAGCTCAACATTTCCTGAGGGGTCTTGAAGGCGTTGGCGACCAGCAGCACCAGCGGCAGGATCATCAACAGCCCGAACAGGCCGAGGAACAGGTCGATGCTCAGATTGGTGGCGCGCACCTTGAAGGTGCGGTCACCGACCTCGCGGGCGTGCTTGTCGATATCGGCGCTCATCGGGCGGCCCTCTTGTCGCGCAGCAGGGTGAACTGGACGAAGGTCAACAGCAGCACGATGGCGAGCAGCACCACGGCCTCGGACGCGGCATAGCCGACGCGGTAGTTGCGGAAGCTGTTCTCCAGCATATCGAGCACCAGCACGCGCACCTGTCGGCCCGGCGCGCCCTGCGCGTCGGAGGCCAGCACATAGACCTGGGCATAGACGTTGAAGGCGGACACCAGCGTCACCACCGACACATAGAGGGTGATCGGCTTCAGCATCGGCACCGACAGGTGCCAGAACGACTGCCGGCCGGAGGCGCCGTCGAGCTTGGCGGCCTCGTAGACCGAGACCGGCAGGCTCTTGAAGCCGACGAGGTAGATCAGCACGGCGAAGCCGAGCGCCTGCCAGGAGCAAAGCACGATGACGCAGATGATCGACAGCACCGGGTCGAACAGCCACGACATCGGCTGCACGCCGAACAGCGAGAGGAACGCGTTGAGCGGCCCGAGCCGGGCGTCGAAAATCCATTTCCACGCCATGGCGGCGGGCACCAGCGACACCACGTGCGGGATGAACACCGCGGTTTCGTAGAAGGCGGCGAAACGCGAGCGGGTGCGATGGAAGATCAGCGCTGATATCACCAGCGACAGCGGGATGGTGATCAGCAATACGCCGAAGGCGATGATCGAGGTGTTGAACAGCGCCTCATGGAACAGCCGGTCGCCCAGCAGTTCCTGGAAGTTCTTGAGGCCGATAAACGGCTTCTTCTTGGACAGGATGTCCCACTTGTGCAGGCTGAGCCGCAGGATCTCGCTGATCGGGTAGACCCGGACAAAGGCGAAGATGGCGATGACAGGCAGGATGGCGAGGAGCGAGAAGAGCAGGCGTCGTCGCTTCAGCATGTCATCGTCTCCCCCGAGAAGCACGTGGTGCCTCCGGGACGAGCCCCGGAGGCGAGTTTGTCCAGTCGGGCTTACTGACCCAAGAGGCCTTCGCGATCGAGAATGGCGTTGATCTCCTTGTCGGCATTCTCGAGGAACGCCTTGAGCGCCGCGTCGTCAGCAGCCAGCTCGGGCTTGGCGAAAGCCTCGACCAGGAAAGCGGCAGCGCGGGTCTGGATCTCATCGATCGGGCCAATGGCCGGGACGGTGAAGAACGCGTAGTCCGCGGGGTAGTTGACGTAGGCTTCGAAGCCGGGCTTGGCCGCCAGGATGGCCGAGAAGTCGAGCCCCGAACGGTTCGGCAGCCAGCCGACATTGTCGAGCAGCCAGAGCAGGTTTTCCGGCTTCTGCGTCGCCATCACGAAGGCCCAGGCGGCGGCTTCCTTGTCGGCGCCGGCCTTGACGTAGAGCTGGCCGGGGCTGACGATCGAGCCGCGCGGCAGCGTGGCCGTGGCATATTTCAGGTCCGGCGCCTTGGCGGCGATATCGCCGATCACCCAGGATTCGCGGATGAACATGGCCGTCTGGCCACGCTCGAAGGCATCGGCGTCGGCCGGCGACTCCACCGTCACGGTCTTGGTGTCGAACAGGTTGTGCAGGTACTGCTTCATGGTGGCGATGCCGGCTTCGGAAGCGAAGTTCGACTTCCACAGGCCCTCGCCGGCCGGCGCGATCAGCTCACCGCCATGCTGCCACATGTTGATGGCGAACTTTTCGGCGATGCCCGAGCCGCCGCCCGACAGCCGCATGCTCCAGCCGGTGACGGTGGGGGCGCCGCTGGCGTCCCGCTGCGTCAGCTTCTCGGCATAGGCATCGAAATCGGCCATGGTCTTGGGCGGTTCGGTGAGACCGGCCGCGGCGAACATCTCGGTATTGTAGTAGAGCGCGCTCTGCCCGCGGAACAGCGGCATGCCATAGACGGTGCCGTCATAGCTCGCCGAATTGACGAAGAACTCGCCGAAATTGGCTGGATCCTTGACGAAGGCGGTCACCTCCTCGGGCGGGGTGTTGAGCAGGCCGCCCTCGAGATAGCGGGCGGCAATGGTGGTCGCGAGCTCGATCACCTCGGCGGCTTCGCCGGAGGTGACGCCGAGCGCCACGCGCTTTTCGTGCTCGCGCAGCGCGATGGCTTCGACCGTGACCTTGAGGTCCGGATATTCCGCCGCCATTCCCTCGGCGACATGCTGATAGAACGGCGCCAGTTCCGGGTAGCCGCTCCACACCCGTATCTCCTGAGCGGAAACAGCAGTGGCCGCGAGCCCCAGGCCGGCCACGGTGGCCAGCAGCAGCTGTCGCGACAGCGTGGAGAAGGTGGAAAGTCGAGGCCGAGAAAGCATCTTCGTCATCGTTGTCATCCCTGTTTAACGAACGATCCAGCACATAATGAAGTTTTGACTGCAACCGGTTGCGTGTCAAGCGGCGATAGCCGCGCGAAGGCGCCGAAATCCCTCATTTCGTGGGCGTTGCAGCCGGTTTTGGTAGTCCGAGCAAGGCCTTGGCCGCCTCGGCCAAGCGCTCGGCAGAACCGGGAGCGAAGGCCCCCGGCATACCGATGAAGCGATGCGCTTCATCGACCTCGTAGCCGCCGAAGCCAAACTCGCTGGCTGGCGGAATATAGCCCGGGGTGCCGTCGGCGTAGGACAGCACCAGCGCCGGCCGGCCATTGCAGGCGGCGCGAACGGCGAGGCCGGTTTCGGCAAAGATCTCGCCGGGCAGCGCCACGATCGGCACGCCGCCCCATTCGATAAGACTGACGCGACCGACCCAACTGCCCGCCGGCTGCCCGGCGTTGCGATGCGCCCAGTTCGCCCAGTGTCGCAGCACGGTGGCGCGTACCGGTTCGGCGGTCACCGCTTCTTGCTCCCAGGCTGCGGCAAGAGCCGGCAGGTCGCGTTCTCGGCGCTCGAGGGCCAGATCGACCCATTGTTCGGCGGCGGTTGCCGTCGCGTCGAGCGGGGTCTCCGGGGCGAGCAGCGCCGCTTCGGCGATCCGCCGCCCCAGCCGCTCGGCATTGTCGAAGGTGCGGTTGGCGTTGGCGTTCAACGTCACCGAGGCCTGCGCGGTGTGGCCGATATTGGCATCGCCGGTACAGCCGTTGAGGAAGATCGCCACTGCCCCCGGATGCGCGGCCTCGATCGTCCTGCGCACAAAATGCGGGAAATCGGCGGTCATCAGCCGGTTGTCGGCGCCCAGCACCGTGGGGTGGCAGGCATAGG
>JAEUMC010000336.1 GCA_016793415.1 Devosia sp.
CGTTTACCTGGAGCATGGCGTCGTTTCCTACCATGCCGATGCCTGCAGCATCGAAAGCAACTTCATCGCCGAATGCGGCAACTGCATCGAGCTCAGGGGCATGGGGCAGGCGTCGCGGATCGCCAACAACCTGATCGGGGCCGGCTATGATGGGCATTCAATCTATGCCGAGAATTTTGGTGGTCTGCTCGTCTCGGGCAACAATGTGTTCCCGCGCGGGCGGAGCAGCATCGCGCTGTCTGGCGTGGTCCGCTCGTCGGTCACCGGCAACCGGCTGCACTCGTTCTATCCGGGGATGCTGGTGCTCTCGGGCAACTGCTCGGAGAACCTCATCGCGTCCAACCACTTCTTCCGCGACCGCGAGCCGTGGGCGCCGATGACCCGTTACGACAACGGGCTCGACGACCAGTTCGGGCTGTTGCATCTCAACGGCGACAACAACTCGGTGATGGCGAACCACATCTCGGAGTCGATCGACACCCGGTACCTGAAACCGGCCGACGAGAAGCCGGTGATCATCCGGATCGTCTCGGGCACGGGCAACTATGTGGCGAACAACCACATCGTGGCGACAACCGAGAGCGCACACGCGAGCGACGCGCCGAACAGCGATTGTTTCGCGACACAGGTGGAGGCGATCCTCGCCACGAGGAACCTCGCGGCGCTCGCGGTGATCGCGGTCAAGATCGAGCCAGAGGCCAGTCACAACACGGTGCTCGACTCGGGCAGCGATGCCGAGGTGCTGCTGGACCGCTCGGTGAATGCGTTTCGCGGCACGCCGGTGCCAGGGAGCCTCACGCGGTGAGCCGGGCATCCATCAGTCTTTCCGCCGGCTATGTGCTCGAGTTCTGGGCGCGCGGGCCGGGTTCTATCCGGATCTCGCAAGGCGATGCGCTGCTCTGGCAGGTGCCGGCATTCTCCGAGCACGTGGACTTCTTCAGGTACCACCACTCCCGGTCGGGCGGCGTCTCGGTGGAGTGGGACCGATCCGAGGCCGTGCTGTTCGCCTATGGCTACGATCCGGCGGCCGTGGCCGAGGTCGGGATCACCATCTGGGATTTCGGGGGTGAAGCACTGACGCTTCGTACCGGGGCGGAAGTCGATGCCTGGATGCGATCCGACGCCATGCGCCCGGTGCTGCATTTCTCGCCGGTCCGACAGTGGATGAACGATCCGAACGGTCTCTCGAAGCGCGGCGACAGCTGGCACCTGTTCTATCAGTTCAACCCGGCCAGCACCGAATGGGGACCGATGCACTGGGGCCATGCGCTCAGCACGGACATGTTCAACTGGGTGCATCAGCCGGTGTTCCTCCACCCCGAACAGAACCTCTGGCGCCTGGGCGCCACCGGCGGCGCCTTCTCGGGCAATGCGTTCGAAGACCGGGATGGCAGCCGGATGTTTTTCTATACCGAGCGGCTGCCAGCTTACGACCTGGTCAAGGGGTACCGCGAGGTGCAGAAGCTGGCGCGGCCGGATCCGGGGAGCCTCGGCGCTGCGGGCATCGAAACGGTCATCGCCACGCGCCCCGAGCACGAGGGGGTCGAGCACGATTTCCGCGACCCCAAGGTGTGGTGGGACGAGGCGGCGGGCGCCTACCGGATGGTGCTCGGCGCGGCGCTGCATGGCGACCCGGCAGTGCTGCTTTATGGTTCAGCCAACCTCCACGACTGGAGCTATCTGGGCCCGCTCTATCGGGCGCCGGCGCGTTACCGGGAGCATGGCGCCCGGGCCGTGGAATGCCCCGATTTCTTCCTGCTCGACGGCAAATGGGTGATGGTGATGAGCTTTGTCGGCTACACCGAGCCGGCGAGCGGCCGCCATAATCTCTTGTACGCACTGGTCGGGGAGTTCCGCGACGACAGGTTCATCCCCGACAGCGATAACCTGCAACTGCTGGATTTCGGCACGGATTTTTACGCCATGCAGAGCTTTGCGGCCGACGGGCGGCAGCTCGCCCTCGCCTGGCTGTTCAACTGGGAGGATCGGAAACCGGCCGGCTCGCCCTATTCAGGCGAAATGTCGCTGCCGCGCGAGCTCCGACTGGATGGTGCGGGGCGACTTTGCATGTTGCCAGTGGCGGAACTGGATGCGGCATGGCCGGCCATGCCGTTGTCGAGCGAGGCGGATGGCGGATTTGCGTTGGGTGGCGCCCCGTTCGAGCTGCGTCTCAGCGGTAGCCTCGAGGGCACGCGCATTGTCGCCAGCCAGCAGGGCGCACCGTCGTTCGAGGTGCAGGTCTCGGCGGGTCGCCTTACAATCCGGCTACCGCAGGACGATGGGAAGATCCGCTACGAGGCGGAGCTGGGCACGGCGACAGACCTGCGCCTCGTTCACGATCGGGGGATCATCGAAGTGTTTGCCGACCATGGCGCCGTCTGCGGTACGCGTCGCAGTTACCGCAATGTGGCGCCCGATCGGGTCGAGGTGATCTCGGCCGCGCAGTTCACTGTGTCGGAGCGGAGCGCGCCAAAGCGGGTATGAACGTGAACCGCCCCTCACCCTCTCCACAGAGGGCACGCAGTCACCCAGGTCGCTTCAGTTCTCGACCACCACGACTTGCCACACCGCCGGGGCGGGCAGGTCGGCCGTCGCGAAATCCCCGTCGACCGCCACCGGCAGCTCGACCAGGCGCCCCAAACCATCCGGGTCGGCGACGCGTACGCGCGGCACCCGCGTTCCCGACAGCCGGAAGCGCAGCGTTGCTGGGCCGGGATCGGCGGGGGCGGCCCGGGCGGCGTCCCACAGCGTATCGGTTTGCCCCACGAGATTGATCAGGTGGAGGATCAGGCGGTCGCCGTCGGCGACGATGCGGCGCCAGACCTTGCCGGCAGTCGCGGTCTCGCTGTGCTCGGCCCTCGCATAGCTGACGTCGATCTCGTTGTTGTAGGGGCCGGCGTATGAGTTGGTGACGTCGGTCAGTTCCGGCGGCATCAGCAGTTCGTCATGGGCGACGAGGAAGTCGTACCAGCGCTTCAGCAGCGCTGCGGTCGAGGCTTCCATCCGGTGGTTGCGGACATAATAGGGGTCGCAGAGCAGACGGTCGGCCTCTCCGGTCAATAGTTGCGTGGCACCGTGCGAGTGGAGGGTGGCCATGGTCAGCGCCGTGGCCCGGTCAGCGGCATCGGCAGGGGCGCTGTCGTAGATGTGCTGGTAGGCGGCAAGCACCACCGGCTTGCCGTCGCCAAAGGCGCGGGCCCGGGTGACGGTGTCGGCGAGATGCTGCAGAGTCAGCTGCGGCGCCCAGGGCTCGATGTAGACGGCGTCCTGCCGGGTGGCTGCCGCCCGGCGGGTGGGGAAGTCGTTGACGTTGTTGAACACCAGATGCGCCTTGGGCAAGGCGTCGCGCACTGCTTCGATGAGTGTGACGAAGGAGGCGCCGACATCGACCGCCACACCGTCAGCGCGCTGGGCGCGTTTGGGGTAGCCGTACTGGTCGAGGTGGTAGCCATCGAAGCCGAGCGCGGCGGTGGCGGCCGCGAGGTCGGCGGTAAAGTGCTCGAGCCAATCCGGCGCCGCCGGGTCGAGGATGAAGAGGAAATCGCCAAGCCCGTAGGGAGCGCCGGTGGCGGTGAGCAGGGCCTGGTGCTGCCAGCCGTCCCACTCCTTGGGGCCGATGGCGTAGACGGCGGCGTAACCGAGAGCCCGCGCGCCGGTCTGCTGCACCGCGCCGACCAGGGCACGGACCGTGGCCAGTGCAATCGGCTGGTCCAGCGCGTCGCGATAGCTCTCGCCGCCGCCCATGAGGTCGGCATGGCGATAGGCCCAGTCATAGAACTGCACGCCGCTCAGGTGCAGTCGCCGCACCGTATCGGTGAGCCCGGCGATGTCCTTGTCGGGGGCGTAGCTGGCGACGAAGCCGTAGCGCAGCCGCCGGCGCGGCTCGGCCGCGACTTCGATGGCGGTGGTGAGATCGCCCACCTCGACGCTGTAGCCGCCCTCCGGCAGAACGGGCAGCAGCAGGTCGTCGCTACGCCAGTCGATCTCGGCGACGACTTCGCCCAGATGAAACACCCGCGCTAGCCCCGGCGCGACGTCGCCGCGGACCTCGATGGCGATGTTCTTGCCCGGGCGGAACGAGGCACGGCGCGGCAGCAGCTCGCGCGAAGGGTAGATCGACATAACGGGTTATCCCTTGACGGAGCCGGCGGTGAGGCCCTGGACGAAGTGGCGCTGGAAGGTGAGGAACACCGCGATGACAGGCAGGATGGCGATGATCGAAGCGGCGAACACCAGCCCCCATTGCGTGCCCTTGGGCCCCAGCAGCAGGGCGATGGCGATGGGCAGGGTCTGGTTCTCGGGCGTGGTGATGATGGTGAGCGCCCAGGCGAACTCGTCCCAGGTGGCGAGGAAGGTGAAGATGGTGGCGGTGGCCAGGGCCGGCCGGGCCAGCGGCAGCGCCAGGCTCCAGAACCGCCGCCAGTGGCCGGCGCCGTCGATCTGCATCGCCTGGTCGAGCTCGCCCGGCAGCGCTTCGAAGAAACCGCGCAAGAGGAAGGTGTTGAGCGCCAGGTTGCCGGCCACATAGAAAATGATCAGTCCGGGCAGGCTGTCGAGCACGCCGAACCACTTGGCGAGGAGGAATTGCGGCACGATCAGCATCATCGCCGGGATCATCAGCCCAAGCAGCAGCAGGCGGAACAGCAGCTCGCGACCGGGAAAGCGGTAGCGGGCGAAGCCATAGGCCATCATGGCGCTGAGCAGCACGGCGAGGGCGGTCGAGGTCACCGCGACGAGCAGCGAATTGACGAAGTAATGGCCGAAATCGCCGCGCAGCAGGATGCGCTCGTAGTTCGACAGCGTCGGTGGATCGGGGATGAACTGCGGCGGCAGCTTCAGCACATATTGCTGCCCCTTGAAGCTGGTCGACAGCATGTAGAGAAACGGCGTCACCATCAGCAGCGCGCCGAAGGCGAGGGCGACCAGCCGCAGGCTGCGGGCGGGGCTCATCGAACCGCCCGGCGCGCTGACGGCGTCGCCTCCGGGTTGCGGAACAGTGTCAGCTGCAGCGCCGAGAGGGCGAAGACGATCAGCGTCAGGATCACCGCCAGGGCCGAGCCATAGCCGAAATCGAGGAACTCGAAGGCCTGCCGGTACATGTAGGTGAGCAGCACTTCGGTGGCGCCGCCAGGGCCGCCATTGGTCATCACCAGCACCGAGGCGAAGACGTTGAAGCCGCCGATCACCAGCATGATGGTGACGAAAATGGTCGCCGGCCAGATTGCGGGCACTGTGACGGCGAGAAAACGCTGCCAGCGGTTGGCCCCGTCGATGACGGCCGCCTCCTCGAGTTCTTTCGGCACTCCCTGCAGCGCCGCAAGGAAGATCATCATCGACCAGCCGATGCCTTTCCACACACCCAGCGCACAGATGGCGACCAGCGCGGTCCAGCGGTCGGCCAGCCAGGAGATCTTGTCGGTGGCGCCCAGGAGATCATCGAGGGCGAAGTTGATCAGGCCGCGATCGGCGAACAGGTATTTGAACAGCAGCGATACCACCACCCAGCTGGTCACCACCGGCAGGTAGTAGAGCACCCGGAACAGGGGTTGGGCCGGGCTCTTGTCCTTGAGCAGCAGCGCCACGCCGAGCCCGAGGATGATCTGCGGCGGCACGGTGAAGGCCATGTAGATGCCGCTGTTGCTGAGCGCCAGCCAGAAGCGCGGGTCGTTGAAGGCCCGGATGTAATTGTCGAACCCGAGGAAGTTGCTGGTGGCGCCGGCGACCAGCTTCCAGTCGAACAAGCTCATCTGAGCCGCCTGCAGCATCGGGTAGACGATGCAGACGAGGAAGATGAGGAACCCCGGCGCAATGAACAGCGCCGGAGGCAACCAGGTCCGCCAGAGTTTCATCGCCCCTCCCGCCTGGCGCGACACCCTTTGCGGGTGCCGCGCCAGTTTGGGGCCGGAGGCGTCGCGGACCAAGTCCGTCATCAGAGGGCGCCTGACAGCAGCGGATCGATCTGCGCAGCAGCGTTGGTCAGGGCTTCCTGCACGCTGACCTTGCCCTCGAAGGCGGGCACCAGTTCAGCGTTGAGGATACCGTCGACCTTGGACGAGCCAGGGATGGCGAGGCGCGATTTCGCAGTCTTCAGCTGTTCGGCGAAGGGCGCGAGGAACGGCAGGATTTCCGCCTGCTTGTCGGCAAAGGCGGGGATCACCGTCATCTGGCCGGTCTTCGCCATCTCGATCTGGAATTGCTCGGACTGAGTGAAGCGGATGAACTCGAGCGCTGCTTCCTGGTTCTTGCTGGCAGTGGTGAGGACGATATCCTCGCCGCCGACGACGCTGACCGAACCGCCCGGACCTGCCGGCACCGGCGCGTAGACCGGGGTGAAATCGGGGTATTGCTCCGCCCAGATGCCGGCCATCCACGGACCATCGAGGATGGTGGCATAGTTCTCCGACGGCAGCCCGTCCGAGGTGCCGGTGGCGCCCTGATTGCCGATGATCAGGTTGGGGATCTGCCCCGCGGCATAGAGATCGACCAGCATCTGCACGGCGGCGACGCTTTCGGGGCTGTCGAGGTAACCCGAGGCCTTGGTCAACTCGGCGTCGGTGACATTGCCGCCGCCCGACCAGATCCACGGAAAGAGGTTCCAGCCGCCGAGCCCGCCATCGGCGAACACCTGGATATCGGTGCCCTTCAGTTTTTCGGCCAGCGCCTTCAGCTCGTCGAAGCTGGCGGGCGGCGCGCTGACACCGGCCTGGTCGAGCGCGGCCTGGTTGACCACCAGCACGCGGGTATTGGTGTCGAGCGGCAGACCGTAATATTTGCCCTTGTAGAGGTTGGTGGCGAGCGTGCCCGGATAGGTCGCGTCGGCAAAGGTCTGGAAATCCGGCATGGCGTCGCTCAGCGCCACCAGCACGCCGAGATCGGCGAATTGCGGTACCCAGCCGAGGTCGGCGCGCACCAGGTCGGGCAGCTCGCCGCCGGCGGCACTGGTGGTCAGTTTCTGCAGCAGCGAGTCATAGGGCACGTCGACATACTTGATCTTGATGCCGGGATGCGCCGCCTCGAAGGCCGGGATCAGCGTGCTGTTCAGCGCATCCTGCTGGGTCGAGTTGCCGCCATTGCCGTAGGCGCCCCAGAAGGTGACGGTGACGTCTTCGGCAAGCGCCGGGAGCGCCGCAAACAGCGCCGCGCCGGCGACCAGCGACAGCAACGCGCCGCGGCGCGTCGGATAAATGGTCATGGTGATTTCCTCCTCAGCGACGAGCCTTGGCTGGCTCGTTCAAATTGTTTTATGGCGGAAATAATTATGCTGTCAACGGTGACGAATGACCTCGTCCGTTGTCTCATATGTTCCTTGGCAAAATAAATCCGATGCGCTAAGCGGGCTGTCGAGGAGAGTTTTCATGCGGATCACCACGCCCCGATGGATGCCCGGCAACGGTGCGATGCGCGCCGTGGCGCTCGAGGTGCTGATCCACGGTCCGCTGTCGCGCAGCGAGGTGGCGCGCCGGCTCGACCTGTCGCCCGGCTCGCTCACCCGTTTGTCGACGCCGCTGCTCGAATCCGGCCTCCTGGTCGAGGCCGGCGAGCAGGTCGACGGCCGGGTCGGTAGGCCGTCACAACTGCTCGACGTGGTGCCGGCGTCGCGCCGCTTCATCGGCATGAAGCTGATGGCCGACGAGGTGGTGGGGGTGACGACGGATCTGCGCGCCAACGTGCTGTCGAGCGAAGCCCGAAGCTTGGCGGACCGGGCCCCCGATGCAGTGGCTGACGTGATCGCCGATCTCACCCGTTCATTGGCGCGTGGCACGCCCGAGGTGATGGCGCTCGGCATCGGCATAGGCGGGTTTCTGGGCGAACATGGGCACGTGCTGAGCGCACCATTCCTCGGCTGGGAGGATGTGCAGCTCGGCGCCATGATCGAGGCGCGCACCGGCATCCCGACGCTGGTCGAGAACGATCTCGTGGCCTTCACCGAATACGAGCATTGGTTCGGCGCCGGCCGCGGGCTCGACCGCTTTGCGGTGGTGACGCTGGGGGCAGGGGTCGGCTACGGCCTCGTCATCCACGACGAGATCGTGCGCAATGACGAGTTCGGCATTGGGCTGGTCGGCCATTGGCCGCTCGATCCTTTCGGGCCGGTCTGCTCGGAGGGCCACCGCGGCTGCGCCAAGGCGGTCCTCACCGACACCGCGATCGTGCAGGCGGTAACGCAGGCGCTCGGCCGCAGCGTCAGCTATGGCGAGGCGCTCGATCTCGCGGTTGCGGGTGAGCCGGCGGCGCGGCGGGTCATCGACGATGCCGGGCGTGGACTCGGGCGGTTGCTCGCCGCTGTCGCCAACCTCACCATGCCGCAAACCGTGATCCTCGGTGGGGAAGGGGTGCGGCTTGCCGAGGTGGCGGGCGACGCGATCAACACCGGGATCGCTGGTGATCGCGATCCTCGGACCAAGCCGATCCCGCTGACCATCCGCTCGGGCGAGAATATCGAGTGGTGCCGCGGCGCGGCGTGCGTGGCGGTGCAGGCGTTCGTGCTGGGACGGCGGAGTGCGGAGGGGTGAGAGCGAGCTTAGGGCCTTAAGCGCTGAGCGGCACCTCCCCCCTTGTGGGGGAGGATGGGAGGGGGGGGCGACAAACACCAACCTCGCAAAGTAACCTCGGTGCGAACTCGCCCCACACTCTCGACGCGCCTGTGGCTCCACCCCCTCCCAGCCTCCCCCATCAAGGGGGAGGTGCCCCTGCGGTGGATTGGGTGGGATCGAGTTTCAGCTACACCCGCTTGGTCGACAGCACGTCGAACGTCCGCTCGATGGTCGACACGGCACGGTCGTAATCTGCCAGCGCCAGGGCGGCGATCAGGGCGTCGATGATGGCGAGCTGGGCGATGCGGCTGGTCATCGCTTCGGTGCGGAACTGGGTTTCGCGGGCGAGCGTGTTGAGCACGACATCGGCGTGGCTGAGGATCGGCGACTTGCCGAAATTGGTGACGACGATGGTGGTGGCGCCAGCCTCCTTGGCGAGGCGGGTGGCGGTGAGGGTTTCGATGGTCGAGCCCGAATGCGAGATGGTGAGCACCGCGACATCGGGGGTGGACAGCGCCGCAGTGATCGCCTGCACATGGCTGTCGACGGTGGCGCGCGAATTGATGCCGATGCGCAGGAGTCGGTAGTTGGCATCCTCGGCGATGGTGGCGGCGCTGCCGATGCCGAACACTTCGACCCGGCTCGCCTTGCGGATGGCGGCGACGGCCCGGCTCAGCTGGCCGAGGTCGAGCGCCTTCTGGGTGTCGTGCAGCGCCTGCAGGTCGGAGCGGAAGATCTTGTCGACGACGGTCGCCAGATCGTCGTTGGGTTCGAGATCCTCGTGGATGAACTGCACCGGCTGCACCAGGTCGCGGGCGATGGCGATCTTGACCTGCTGGAAGCCGCGCGCCCCGAGCTGCTGGCAGAGGCTGATGACGCTGCCTTCGCTGGAGCCGGAGCGCTCCGCCACTTCGGTCACCGACATATGGACGACGTCGGCGGCATTGGCGGTGATGAAATCGGCGATGCGGCCGGCAGTGGGCGGCAGGTTCGGCCTCAGCGCCGCGATGCGGTCGAGGATGCCGGAGAGCTGGCCCGGTTCGGTGCGCTCGGTGCTCATGCGGGAGTGAGCTCGCGCAACGCCTCGTTCAAGCCACCCGGCACCGCTTGCCAGAACGTCATGCCCAGCGCCCGGGCGCCGGCGCCGTCGGTCAGGGGGTTGTCGCCGATCATCACGCCTTCCTCCGGCTCGATGCCGAGCCGCTCGCAGCCCAGCCGGAACAGTGCCGGCTCGGGCTTGCCGATCACCGTATGCGGTACCGGACCGGCACAGGCAAGCACGGCGGCCGCCAGGGCTCCGGCTTCGGGCACCGGCTGGCCGCTGGGGCCCGGATGGGTGGTGTCCGGGCAGGCGACGTAGAGTTCGGCGCCGCGGGCCATCGCCTCGGCGGCGGCGGCAAGCTTGCCGTAGTTGAAGCGCCGGTCGCGCGCCACCAGCACCACATCGGTTTCCGGCTGATCGACATCGAGGCCAAGCCGCCGCGCATAGGCGCGGAGCGGGGTCGAGCCGATCACCATCACCCGGGCACGCGGGTGGCGCCGGGCAATGGTCTCGAGGGCGCAGGTGCCGGCAAGGATGATGCGGTCGGCCGGGATGGCGATGCCGAGGTCGGCAAAGCGGCTCATCAGCTGCAGCGGTGTATGCTCGGAATCGTTGGAGACGATGACGAAGCGGCCCTCGAGCCGGCTCAGCAGCTCGCGCGCGCCCGGCAACAGGTGCCGGCCGCTCATCAAGGTCCCGTCGAGATCGATGAGGTAGCCGCGTGCGGAATGCACATTGGGCAGCAAGGCGAAACTCCCTGATTTGCAAGTCGAATCTGAACTGAGCTTGTCTCAGTGTCAAG
>JAEUMC010000371.1 GCA_016793415.1 Devosia sp.
AATTGAGACTCTCGCTCCAAGTGTTGCAGCGCTGCATCGACCCTCGACGGGCCAATTTCGAGAGTCTTCGCCTTGTCGGTCAACAGGTTAGGCAGGCAACCTAGGCGTATCCACGTAGGCATTTGGCGCCGGAAGCGAGGGGCATGAATTTTGTGGCAAAGCCAAGACAACTGCACCCGTTATCCTGACGACTCTATTCGACGCCCCCGGATCTGTTCATTCGACAACGCCCAACAGACGAGCGATCGCCATCGACTGCGCGCTGCCGCCGATCTGTTTTCGCCGAGCCGTTCTCGCCTGTGCCTCGCCAGCCGAACGGCGCTCTGCCTGCGGCGGCTGTTGGGTCCAGCGGGCTGGCGGGAAAGCCCATGAACGGGCTGGCGGCCCCTACCACCTTCAGGCACCCGGCAAGGGCGAGTGCCCTCGGTCAAGCCGCGATCACGCTGCCTGTGCGAGTTCCGCTTGCTGCCGGCCAGCGCACGCCGAAAAGCAAAACCCCCGGCAGCCGGTCGGCGCCAGGGGTTTGTCTGGATGGTGGGTGTGACAGGGATTGAACCTGTGACCCCCGCCGTGTGAAGGCGATGCTCTCCCGCTGAGCTACACACCCATCCGTTCGGGCCACCACCACGTCTGTGGCGACCAAACTGCGGCGCCGAATTCATCGGCGTATTCAAGGACTTCGGAAGTCCTCAAGGCGAAGGATGGTGGGTGTAACAGGGATTGAACCTGTGACCCCTACCATGTCAAGGTAGTGCTCTCCCGCTGAGCTATACACCCATCACATCGCTTGTCACGTCGGGCCGAGCCCGTCGTTGCGAGCGCGGTAGACCATAAAACCCGCTTGCCGGTCAAGCGTGAATTCCGGGGTGGGGAAACCTGCCGCGGCGCACGCCTCCAGACCCCTGCCCGAGCTCGCTTTACAAAGGCCAACGCCCTTGCGGCGGGATCAGGCGGCCAGCAGCCGCTCCACCTCGTGCACCAGGTCCTTGAGATGGAAGGGCTTGGAAAGCACCGACGCATCCTTGGGCGCTTCCGAGTCGGGATTGAGCGCCACTGCGGCAAAGCCGGTGATGAACATCACCTTGAGGTCGGGATCGAGTTCGGTGGCGCGGCGCGCCAGTTCGATCCCGTCCATCTCCGGCATCACGATATCGCTGAGCAGCAGCGAGAACGGCTCCTCGCGCAGCCGCTCGTAGGCCGACCGGCCATTGTCGAACGAGACCACCTCGTAGCCGGCGGTCTTCAACGCCCGGGTGAGGAACTGGCGCATGTCGTTATCGTCTTCGGCGAGCAGAATGCGCTTCATCATATCCTCTTGGCGCCCCTTCGACGGCGTTCTGCCGCGGAACTCTAATGCGTGATGTTTAATGCAAGTTTTCTCGATCGAGAACCCGTGGCCGGCAAGTGTGAACATGCCCGCTTCCCACTTATGGACATTCGGCAACGCGCGCGGCAAAGTGCCAGCAATAAGACAGCGCTTCGGCGCTGAAGGGAGACCCGGTGCAGTCCGACTATTGGGACAGGCCAGCATTCGAAACCATCCGGCCGCGCCGGGTGATGGCACCTCTGGTGTTCAACTCCGCGCATTCCGGCCGCGACTATCCCCAGCGCTTTCTGGAGATGACCCGGCTCGACCATCTGTCGATCCGCCAATCCGAGGATGCCTTTGTCGACGAGTTATTCCAGCGCGCGCCACATCTGGGGGCGCCGCTGATCCGGGCGCATTTCCCGCGCGCCTATCTCGATGTGAATCGCGAGCCGTGGGAACTCGACCCCACCATGTTCGTCGAGCCGCTGTCGGAACGCTTCAACACCACCAGCCCGCGAGTCGCCGCAGGACTCGGCACGCTGGCGCGGGTCGTGGCGGAGAACAAGCCGATCTATAAGGAGCGGCTGACGCTCGACGATGCGCGCATGCGCATCGAAGGCATCTACCAGCCCTACCACGCCACCATGCAGCGACTGCTCACCGAGGCCTATGGTGCATTCGGCGTCGCGGTGCTGATCGATTGCCACTCGATGCCGCGGCTGTCGCGCAGTGGCGACCGGCTCGGACCGGACGTCGTGCTGGGCGATCGCTACGGCACCACCTGCGCCCCGATTCTCGCCGACCTTGCCGAAATGGTGTTCGCCGGAGCCGGACTGCGGGTGGCCCGCAACCGCCCCTATGCCGGCGGTTTCTGCACCCGCACCTATGGGCGGCCGCAGCATGGCGTGCACGCGCTGCAGATCGAACTCAGTCGCCACCTCTATATGAACGAGGTGACGCTCGAGAAGAACGCCGGCTTCGGCGCCATGCAACAACTGGTGGATCGGCTGGTCGCGACGCTGGTCGGCCTGGATTTCGCGATGCTCTCGCCCCCGGCCACCGTCTCGGAGAAATACGCGGCCGAGTGAGGTCGGCGCCAGACGCCAACAGCCCGATATCGATGACTCAGAGACCGCATGTCCCACAAAAATCGGGCCGCCGGAGCGGCCCAGTCAAGGGAGGAAACGATGACGGCCAGAGTGCGTTGCCTAAGTCGAGGCAAGAGGCGCAAGAGCCGCCCATCCATCATGCAATTACTGGCGTGAACTGATTTGCCGCCATTCACAAGGCAGCTGAAAGTCTTCAACAGATAAACTCACCCCGTTGTTGCAAAAATGAATCACGATCGTCACAGAGTATTCGCGTGCCGGGGCTAGAGGCGGCCGCTAGCGCACTGCCACAACTCACGAATTCGGGCCAGGAAGGCTGACATGAACGATACATCTCTTGGCGTCGATACCCTGGGCGGCCTGACCGCCGACCTCGTGCGCCGCACCCTGCTCGATGCCGCCGAGATCGCCGCCGCTGTCACCCTGCCCCGCTTCCGCTCGGCGCTCGCCGTCGACAACAAGGAAGCCCAGGGCTTCGATCCGGTCACCGAGGCCGATCGGCAGGCTGAGCTGGCGATCCGCGAGCTGATCGGCAACCGCTTCCCCGATCACGCCATCATCGGTGAGGAATGGGACGACAAGCCCGGCACCAGCCGCTTCGCCTGGATCATCGACCCGATCGATGGCACCCGCGCCTTCATTACCGGCGTACCGGTCTGGGGCACGTTGGTCGGGCTCACCATCGACGGCCAGGCCGCGGCCGGGCTGATGGCGCAGCCATTCACCGGCGAGATCTATCTCGGCCTCCCCGGCGAGGCGTCCTACCACCGCGTCACCGACAAGGCGGCGCTCCGCACCTCCGGGGTCACCGAGCTCGGCAAGGCCAAGATGACCACTACCTCGCCCGACCTGTTCGAGAAAAAGGGCGTGGCCGAACCCTGGGCGCGGATCCGCAGCAAGGTGCTGACCACGCGCTATGGGCTCGACTGCTATGGCTACGCCCTGATGTCGGCCGGGCACATCGATCTGGTGGTCGAGGCGGGGCTGAAGAATGTCGACATCTGCCCGCTGATTCCGCTGATCCAGAATGCCGGCGGCGTCATCACCACCTGGGATGGCGGACCGGCCGAACAGGGCGGCAACTGCGTCGCCGCCGCAACTCCCGAGCTGCACGCCGCGGCTATGGCAGTGCTCAGGGGGTAACGCCCTCCGCCCTCAGGCGCTCTGCTCGGTGATGAACGCGTCGAACGCCGCGAACACCTGGGCGCGGATCGCGTCGGTCTCGACGAACATCTCGTGCCGGGCGCCGGGGATCACCAGGTGCCGGCCGGTGCGCATCCTCAGGCCCAACGTTTCGATGGCCGAGGTGGAAACGATCTCGTCGCGCGCCGCTGCCAGCATCAGCACCGGGATGCGGACGGCACCCGGAAACTGATCGGTTGCCGCTCCTGCCATCGCCTCGAAGGCGGAGGCCGCCCAGCGAAAGGTTGGCGCACCGAGTTCGAGTTCGGGCCTCGCCTTCAGCACCTCGACCGAACGATTGAAGCGCTGGAGGTCGCAGGTCAGCGGGTTGCCGGCAAAGCTCTGTTCGGTCTGCGCCTTGTCGCCGCGCCGCCCGATCGGCAACCGCCCCAGCCCCAGATTGGCCAGCGTGCCGCAGAGCCTTGCCATGCCGGCCATGCTGAACGGCTGTCGATCGAGGCCCACCATCGGCGCCGACACGAAGATGCGTTCGAACATCATGCGGTCCCGGATGCCGGCATAAAGCGAGGCCAGCCCGCCCATCGAA
>JAEUMC010000373.1 GCA_016793415.1 Devosia sp.
TCAGCCGCACCCATGTGGAAAAGCGCACCCACTTCGCGCTGTCGGCGCCGGACTTCGAGGCGGTACTGGCGCACCTGCGCAATATCGGCGCGGCATTCTCCGACATGCAGGGGGCCCCGGGCGCGGTGAACACCCGCCCCGACGGCATGCGGGCGGTGTTCCTGCAGGATCCCAACGGCTACTGGTTCGAGATCAACGATTTCCGATAGGCGGTCGCTGCAGCGCCGGTGCGAGCCGCCCCACCCCTGCCCCTCCCCGCAAGAGGGAGGGAGACCCTCACACTGATATCGAGGCTGTCGTCTCCCTCCCCCTTGCGGGGAGGGATTAAGGGTGGGGGTCCACAGCCACCGGCGGTCGCGTCACTCCAGCCCAGTGGCTGTGCCCGCGCTCCAACCCCCGCCCAACAAAAAAGGCCGCGGCGGTTGCCGTGGCCCTCACAACTGCATTTGGATGTTTTCCTCAGGCTTCGCTATGCATGCGCGCCAGTTGGTCCTTGATCTCCAGTTTCTTCCGCTTCAGCGCCGCGACGAACAGATCGTCGTGGCTGGGGTGGCTCATTTCATCCTCGATCTTGCGGTCCAGTTCCCGGTGACGCCGTTCGAGAGACTCGATGTGGCCTTCGGTCGTCATGACAACTCCTCTCCAGCTTTTCGGACAGCCAATCGTCACAAAAATTTCACGCGCTGTCGATGTGCAAGACTGCAACACCTCAGGGCCGGTGCAAAATCAGGTGCAAATCTCCGACCGATCGGCTAACCCTTTTCGCACGGGCATTTCGCCTCGCTGAGGGACCTCGTCAACCGCTGCGATGCTGCCGCTTACCAAGGAACAAGAAGCCGCGCTGGGTCTGGAACTGGCTGCAAAACGCCAGGAACATGCTGACCTCGACGCCGCCATCCACACGCTGTCGTCTTCCGGCTACTCCGATCAGATGCTGATTCAGCGCATGAAGAAGCGCAAGCTCACCCTGAAGGACCGCATCGTGCAGCTCGAGAACATCCTGCTGCCCGATATCATCGCCTGACCACGAGCGCGTTCAGCGCGCCGCCTGCCGATGGTGAAGAGGTGGTATCGGAGAATCGACCGCCTGCGTCGGCGCGCCACGCTCCACATTCTCACCATCACATGCTACAGAGCCTGACCGACCGCTGGTCGGTCCCAGCGTGCGACTGTCCTTGGGAGGGCGGAATGCCGTTTCCTCGAATCGTGAAGAGCGCCCCGGCGCGGCGTGACGAAATCCTTAATGCGGCGCAGCGCTTGTTCGCCCGCAACGGCTACGATTCGACCTCGGTCAGCCAGATCATCGCCGCTGTCGGTGTGTCGAAAGGGGCGTTCTACCACCACTTCGAATCGAAGGAGGATCTGGTCGAGGCCCTCGCCTGTCGTTATGCGCGCCAGACGGCGGCGCTGACCGAGGCCGAACTCTCCGACCCGACGCTCGACGCCTTTTCGAAGCTCGCCGGCTTCCTCGGCACCATGCGCCGCCACAAGACCGAGACGGCGGCGGAGCTGCGCGCCACGTTCGAGCCGATGTTCCGGGCCGAGAACCTGCAGCTGTTCGAACGCACGCAGCGCGCCGTCACCGAAGTGGTGCAGCCAATCCTGACGCGTATCATCGTCGAGGGTGTCGCCGAGCAGACCTTCGACACGCCCGACCCGGAAAGCGCTGCCGAGACCATCATGCATCTGATGACCTCCAACCGGGAGCTGATCGTCGAGCTCTACCAGACCCGCGACCGGCTGCATTTCGAGCGGCTGTCGCAGCGGCTGCTCGACAAGATGCAGTTCATGGGCACGGTTATCGACCGCATCCTGGGGCTGCCCGAAGGCTCGATCGAGCTGGCCGACCGAGCGGCGCTCGATACGCTTGCCTGCGCCCTGGATCGACCGCCGACCGCAGCCTGACCAAAAGGACCACGCCTCGCCGCTTGCGTGCGGGCCCCCG
>JAEUMC010000848.1 GCA_016793415.1 Devosia sp.
TGGGCCGCGATGTGATGAGCCGCGTCATCTACGGCACGCGGACCGCCTTCCTCGTCGCCATCGTCGTCACCGCCATCTCCGTGGTGATCGGCGCGGCGCTCGGCGCCATTGCCGGCTATTTCGGCGGCAAGGTCGACGCCACCATCATGTGGTTCACCGACATCTTCATGTCGGTCCCCAACCTGCTGCTGGTCATCGTCATCAATACCTCGCTGAAGCCGCCGCTCGGCCGCTGGATGGATCAGATGTACCTGGCGACCGGCAACACGCTGTTCCGCAACACGGTGATCGTCGATTTCATCATGGTGTTCGGCACCATCGCCCTGGTGATGTGGCCGCCTTACGCGCGCACGGTCCGCGCCCAGATTCTCACCGTCCGCAGCCAGCCCTACGTGCTCGCCGCGCGCTCGCTCGGCCTCACCAGCGGGCAGATCATCTGGCGTTACCTGATCCCCAATTCGCTGGGGCCGCTGATCGTTGCGGTCTCGGCCGGCCTCGGCGGCGCCATGGTGCTGGAGAGCGCCTTCAGTTTCCTCGGCGTCGGCGTGCAGCCTCCCACGCCAAGCTGGGGCCTGATGATCTCCGATGGCCTCAGGACCTGGCAGCAATATCCACATCTGCTGGCGGCGCCGGCCATCGCGCTCGCCATCGCGTCGGTCGCATTCAGTTTCATCGGCGACGGCCTCAACGACGCCCTCAATCCCAAAGGTGCCAAGTAATGTCATCGGGTTCTCCGGCAGCGGCGGCATTGCTGCGCCCGCTTTCCTTCGTCCAGCCGACCCGGATCGAGTATGGTCCGGGCAAGGCGCGGACGCTGGGTGAGCTCGTGCCCGATTGGGCGAAGAAGCGGGTGCTGGTGGTTGCCGACGCGTTCAACGCGGCGCGCGTCGAACTGCTCGGCTTGCCGGAGACGAACCACGTTTTCTCCAAGGTGAAGCCCGAGCCCGACCTCCCCAATCTGGAGCAGGCGCTCGATGAGGCGCGCGGCTTCGCCCCCGACGTGATCGTCAGTTTCGGTGGCGGTAGCGCCATGGACCTCGCCAAGCTGGTCTCGGTATTGGTCGGCAGCGGCAAGGGCTTTCGCGACATCGTCGGGGTCGGCAAGGCCGATCCACGCCGTTGCGGCCTGATCGCCATCCCGACCACTGCCGGCACCGGCAGCGAAGTCGGCGCCCGTGCCCTGGTCACCGATCCGGTCAGCCAGGCCAAGTCGGCGGCCGACAGTCGCCACATGGTGGCCGATCTCGCCGTAGTCGACCCCGACCTCACCCTGTCGCTGCCTGCAGCGGTGACCGCTGCGACTGGCGTCGATGCGCTGGCGCATTGCGTTGAGAGTTTCACTTCGAAGCGCTCGCACCCGCTGGTCGATATCTACGCCCGCGCCGGCATCACGCTGGTCGGCCAGTATCTGCAGCGCGCCGTTGCCGATGGCAACGACGTCGAAGCCCGCGCCGGTCTCGCCATGGCGGCGCTCTATGGCGGCCTCTGTCTCGGACCAGTCAACACCACGGCCGGTCATGCACTGTCCTACCCGCTCGGCACCCGCTACGGCATCGCCCACGGCCTCGCCAACGCCGTCATCTTCCCGCACACGCTGGCCTTCAACGCGCCAGTCGAGGCCGACAAGACGAGTGAGATTGCTGCGCTGATGGGCTTTGGCGACGATCTGCTGGCGAGCGCCTACCGCTATTGCGCCGATCTCGGCATCGAAATGCACATGTCGAAACTGGGCGTGTCCCGGGATGACCTGCAGTCGATGGCCGACGAGGCTCACGGCATCCGTCGGCTGCTGGATTTCAATCCGCGGGAAATGGGCCCGGTGGAGATCTTCGGGCTCTATCAGGCGGCGTACTAGGGCGTTTTGGGGCGCTGGCCGTGACAAGGTCGCCGTTGGGCGCGGCCTGAGCAGCAGGCCTCCCCCGCCCTACAGCGACAGGTCCAGCATCCGTCCCTCGAACAGCCGGTCCCGCGAGCCCTCGAGGTGTTGGCGCATCAGCAGGCGTGCGGTATCGGCCTGACGGTCGCGGATCGCCTCGAAGATCGCCCGGTGCTCGCCCAGCACTTTCTCGAGCCCACGGCCCGGCCCCATCAGCGCCAGCCCGTGCAGCTTCATGCCCACCGCGATGTGGGTGCGCAGCGCCTGCATGGCCGAGCTGTAATAGTGATTGTTGGAAGCATCGGCGATGGCGAGGTGGAAGGCAAAATCCGCATCCTCGCGGTGCCGCTGCTGATCGGTGGCGTTCGACAGCAGGTCGACCACCTGCCCGAGCGAAGCGACGGCCGCATCGTTGCGACGCTGCGCGGCAAAGAACGCTGCTTCCGGTTCGATCGT
>JAEUMC010000482.1 GCA_016793415.1 Devosia sp.
AGCTCGGCCCGGACGATATCGGCGCGGTGTCGGCCAACCCGGATGTGCAGATCCTCGAGGGCGTGTCCTCGACGATGTACTATTTCGGCCTCAACATGCGTAACGCCGCGCTGAGCAACCCCAAGGTCGTGGAAGCCATCAAGTATGGCGTCGATTACCAGGGCATCGCCGACACCATCGGCAAGGGCACCATCAAGGTGCACCAGACCATGATCCCGGACGGGTTCCTGGGCGGTGGCATCAACTACAACCCCTACTCGCTCAACATCGAGAAGGCCAAGGCCCTGATCGCCGAGTCCGGCGTCGCGACGCCGATCAAGCTGGCGACGGTGGTCTGGAACGTGCCGCCCTATCCCGATTACGCGCAGGCCGTGCAGGCCACGCTGAGCCAGATCGGCGTCGATCTCGACCTGCAGGTCGTCGATGGCGGCCCGTGGCTCGATCGCTATCGCTCGCACGACCTCGACATCTGGTTCGGCCTGTGGGGCCCGGATTATCCCGATCCGCACTCCAACGCCAAGGCGTTCGGCAACCATGACGCGTCCGATCCGGATGGCGCCAAGGGCAACCTCGCCGACCGCTTCGGCTGGGATTCGGGCAAGGTTTCGGAGCTGGTGAACCAGGCCGTGCAGGAGCAGGACGTCGAAAAGCGCAAGGCGCTCTACGACGAAGCCCAGCGGCTGCACACCGACACCTCGCCGTTCGTGTTCATGTTCCAGGACAGCCGCAAGGTTGCCATGCGCTCGAACGTCAAGGGCGTGGTGCTCGGCATCACCTTCTCCGACGACCGCTATGGCGGCGTGAGCAAGGAATAACCTACAATCCCGGACCGGAGGCCAATGGCCTCCGGTTCTGCTCGGAGTCGCTCTTGGCGAACATCAGCTCTTCCCGCGCCGGCCTGTCATCTGAAGGGGCAACCCAATGAACCGCCCCCTCCGCCTGTTCATCGATATCGGCTCCTGGCTGATCACGGTGGCAATCACCCTCATCGGCCTCGCCGCCCTCACCTTCTTCATCGGCCGCGTGCTGCCGATCGATCCGGTCCTGTCGATCGTCGGTGAGAAAGCGACGCCGGAAGTCTACCAGAAGGTCTATCTCGAGCTCGGCCTCGACAAGCCGCTGTGGGCGCAGTTCTGGGACTATCTGAACAAGCTGCTGCGCGGTGATTTCGGCACCTCGTTCTCGACCTCCCGGCCGGTGCTGACCGACCTGCTCAACTTCTTCCCTGCAACGCTCGAGCTCTCCACCATCGGGCTCATCATCGGCGTCGTGCTCGGCGTGCCGATGGGTGTCGCCTCGGCCTACTGGCATGAGAAATGGCCCGACCACCTGCTGCGAGTCATCGGGCTCGTCGGCTATTCGGTGCCGGTGTTCTGGCTCGGCCTGGTTGGGCTGTTCGTCTTCTACTACCTGCTCGGCTGGGTCTCGGGCCCAGGCCAGCTCGACGTGTTTTTCGTGGGCGTGGTCGATCGGGTCACCGGCTCGATCCTCATCGACTCGGCGCTGGCCGGCGAATGGGAAATCTTCGGCAACGCCATCAGCCACATGATCCTGCCGGCGATGCTGCTGGGCTATTACAGCCTCGCCTACATCTCGCGCATGACGCGCTCGGTGATGCTCGACCAGCTGAGCCGCGAGTATGTGCTGACCGCCCGGCTGAAGGGCGCCAGCGAGTTCCGCGCCGTCGCCGGACACGCACTGCGCAACGCGGCGATCCCGCTGGTGACGGTGATCGCGCTCAGCTACGGCGGGCTGCTCGAGGGCTCGGTGCTGATCGAGACGATCTTCTCGTGGCCGGGCATCGGCAACTACATCTATTCTTCGCTGTTCGCCGCCGACATGAACGCCGTGCTGGGTGGCACGCTGCTGGTCGGGGTGGTGTTCATCCTTCTCAACATGCTGAGCGACGTGCTGTACCGCGCGCTCGATCCGCGCTCACGGGAGTTCGCCAAATGAGCGTCACCCCCGATCTCGTCGACGATCCGAAGCGCGCGGTGCGCGCCGCCCGCTGGGCCGAGTTCAAGGTCTTCACCCGCCGCTTCATGCGCAACCCGCTGGGCGTGCTCGGACTGGTCATCGTCGTGCTGCTGCTGCTGTGCGCCGCCTTCGCACCACTCTTGGCGACGCACGATCCGTACCTGCCGAGCCTCGCCGACCGGCTGGCTCCGCCGAGCGCCACGTACTGGCTGGGCGCCGATGAGCTCGGCCGCGATATCTACTCGCGGATCGTCTACGGCTCGCAGCTGACGCTGTTGATCGTGGCGCTGGTGATCGTCACCTCGGCGCCGATCGGGCTGATCATCGGCGCGGTTTCCGGCACGGTGGGCGGCTGGGTCGACGTGATCTTCATGCGCATCACCGACGTGTTCCTCGCCATCCCCAAGCTGCTGCTGGCGCTGGCGTTCGTCGCGGCGCTCGGGCCCGGCATCACCAATGCGGCCCTCGCGATCACGCTCACCGCCTGGCCGCCCTATGCGCGGCTGGCGCGTGCCGAGGCGCTGGTGGTGCGCAACTCGGACTACGTCAACGCCGTGCGGCTCGCCGGCGCCAGCGAGTTCCGCATCATCGTGTTCCACGTCATCCCGATGTGCCTGAGTTCGGTGATCGTGCGCATGACCTTCGACATGGCGGGCATCATCCTCACCGCCGCGGGCCTCGGCTTCATCGGGCTCGGGGCACAACCGCCGCTGCCCGAATGGGGCGCCATGATCTCCACCGGCCGCAAATTCATCTTCGACCAGTGGTGGGTGGCGACGGTGCCCGGCATCGCGATCTTCACCGTGTCGCTCGGCTTCAACCTCCTGGGTGACGCCATGCGCGACCTGCTCGATCCGCACCTGAGGCAACGCAAATGAGTGCTCTCGTCGAGATCGAAAACCTCCGTGTCGCCTTCCGCAACGACGAAGGCGGCTACAATGACGCGGTCCGCGGGGTGACGCTCAGCCTGGGGCGCGAGAAGCTCGGCATTGTCGGCGAGAGCGGCTCGGGCAAGAGCCTCACCGGCCGCGCCCTGCTCGGCGTGCTGCCGCCATATGCGCGCATCAGCGTCGACAAGATGCAGTTCGACGGCATCGACTTGAAGTCGGCCACGCCAAAACTCCGCCGGTCGCTGCGTGGCGGCCGCATGGGGATGATCCTGCAGGATCCCAAATTCTCGCTGAACCCGGTGATGACCATCGGCAAGCAGATCGTCGAGGCGATCCGCATCGGCGACCGCCGCATCTCGGGCGGCGACGCCAGAAAGAAGGCGCTGGGCATCCTCGAGGCGGTGCATATCCGCGAGCCGGAGCGGGTGTTCAACCTCTACCCGCACGAACTGTCGGGCGGCATGGGGCAGCGCGTGATGATCGGCATGATGGTGGTGCGCGAGCCAGACCTCTTGATTGCCGACGAACCCACCTCGGCGCTCGACGTGACGGTGCGCACGCAGGTGCTGTCGATCCTCGACGAACTGGTGACGCGGCGCGGCATGGGGCTGATCTTCATCAGCCACGACCTGAACCTCGTCTCGAAATTCTGCGACCGGGTGATCGTCATGTATGCCGGCCGCATCGTCGAAAGCATCGAGGCGAGCCGCCTCAGCGAAGCCACCCATCCCTACACGCGGGGCCTCTTGTCCTGCCTGCCGCAGATCGATGGCTCGCTGGAGCCGCTGCCGGTGCTCAACCGCGACGCCAGCTGGGCAGGAGCCGCCTGATGCTCAGTATCCAACACCTCAACGTCGAATTCTCCGGCAAGCTGGCCGTCCGGGACACCGGCTTCTCGGTGCAGCCGGGCGAGAGTTTCGGGCTGGTCGGCGAATCCGGCTCGGGCAAGTCGACGATCCTCCGCACGGTGATGGGGCTCAACGCCAACTGGAACGGCAGCATCACCGTCGACGGTGTCGACGTCCGGAAGGCGCCGCGCAAGCAACTCGCCAAGGTGGTCCAGATGGTGTTCCAGGACCCCTATTCCTCGCTGCACCCGCGCTATGTCATCGGCCAGCAGATCGCCGAGCCGATGAAGATCAACGGCATTGCCAACCCGGAACGCCGCACCGCGGAGCTGCTCGAGCTGATCGGGCTCGGGGCGAGATTCCAGTTCCGCTTCCCGCACGAACTCTCGGGCGGGCAGCGGCAGCGCGTCGCCATTGCCCGCGCCCTGGCGCTCAGCCCCAAGCTGTTGCTGCTGGACGAGCCGACCTCGGCGCTCGACGTGTCGATCCAGGCCGAAATCCTCAACCTGCTCAACCGCCTGCGCAAAGAGCTCGGCCTCACCTTCGTGATCGTCAGCCACGACCTCGCGGTGATCAGCTACATGTGCGAGCGGCTGATGGTGATGCGCAACGCCCAGCCGGTGGAAACGCTGACCCGCGAGCAGCTGCGCTCTGGCGCCATTGCCGAAGATTACACCAAGGCACTGATCGCGGCGGCCTGAGCTTTTCCGCGGATCGGCGCGCTGGCCTCAGGGGCAGGGCTTTGCTAAGGATGCACGGTCCTATTCAGCACAAGCCGAAAGAACCAGCATGGCCTTAGGCCGTGAGAGGCTTTCACTCTCACGACCGAAGGTGGCGAAGATGAACAAGCCTTTTGTTTCGTTGCGTCCGGAGATCACTCGGACCCACGCACTGATCCTGATGGACTGGTTGGAAGACGAGCGCGTCACCTGCTACCTCAGCGACTCCCGCAACGTTTCCCGCTTCATCGCCCAGGCTGTTGATCGGACGCAGCTGCCGATCCTTACTCACCTGTTCAACCAGGGCGGCCGCTTCTTCATGGCCTACGATCGACACGACGTCCCCGTCGGCTTCGTCCGCCTGGTCAAGACGGGCTCCGAGTGTGAAATCGTCCTGGTCATCGGGGACCACGACAACTGGGGCCGCAAGCTCGGCGCCAGCGCCATCCGCGAAGGTATGAAGCTGGCCTTCCTCGACATGCGTGCCGAGAAACTCGTCGCCAAAATCCACCCGGATAACACACGCTCGCTGAAGGCCTTTGAGCGGTGCGGCTTGCTGGCTGAGCGCGAGACGCCAACACTGAAGGCATTGTCGATAACCTCGGGCCGGTACCTTCAACTCCTGCGCGATGGCGCCATGGGAGACTCGGCTGACATCTACATTACCGAGATCGACAAAACCCGGCTCACGAACCTGATCGAGGATGAACGTGGACCGGCACGTGTCGAGCTGGAGCACGAGATCGAAAGAGCCATCGTCGTCGACCCTCAGGATGTCGCCAAGGATGTCGTGACAATGAACTCCAGGGTGCTGCTGCATCTGGACGACGAAGCGATGGAGGTGGCGCTGGTCTATCCGCAGGACGCGGACGAGCGCGCTGGCAAACTATCGGTGCTCTCTGACGTCGGCGCTGCGATCCTCGGCTACCGTGAGGGCGATGGCATCGACTGGACGGTCTCAGATCGCACCCGACGCATCCTCATCGATAAAGTC
>JAEUMC010000549.1 GCA_016793415.1 Devosia sp.
GCGACAGTGCTTGAATGGAACCGCCCGAGCCGGTAGGCATTGGGCCATTGTCATCCGCTCAAGACGGAGTACGCCCCCGTGACCTTCAAACTCCCTGATCTCCCATATGCTTACGATGCGCTCACGCCTTACATGTCGGCCGAGACGCTGGAATATCATCACGATAAGCATCACAAGGCCTATGTCGACAACGGCAACAAGCTGATCGTCGGCTCGGGTCTCGAGGGCAAGTCGATCGAGGAGATCTGCAAGGCCGCCTACGCGGGCAAAAACCAGCCGCTCGTGAACAATATCGGCCAGCATTACAACCACATCCACTTCTGGCAGTGGATGAAGAAGGGCGGCGGGGGCAACAAGCTGCCCGGCTCGGTCCAGAAGCTGGTCGACGGCTACGGCGGGTTCGACAAGGTGCGCGCCGACTTCCTGAACGCCGGCACGACGCAGTTCGGCTCCGGCTGGGCGTGGCTGGCGATCCGCGACGGCAAGCTCGAAGTGACCAAGACGCCCAACGGCGAGAACCCCCTGATGCACGGCGCGCAGCCGATCCTCGGCGTCGACGTGTGGGAGCAGAGCTACTACATCGACTACCGCAACGCGCGCCCGAAGTACCTCGAGGCCTGGTTCGACAACCTGGTGAACTGGGAACACGTCGAGTTCCTGTTCGAGGAAGCCCGCTGACGGCATCGCAGCACAGCTGCAGACGACGTTCAGGGCCCGCTCCGGCGGGCCCTTTTCTTTTGCCCGGCGGGTGTCTCGCGGAAAATCGCCTTATCCGCATTTGCTGCTGCTTCCGCCGGCTGCGGCGCAATGGTAACAATCGCTTAACCATTGGGAGCGTCGCGAGACTTTGGCCGAACCGGTCCGCACCATAGCCATCCTCGTCGCCAACCCGGCGCTGAGCTCGATCCTCAGCATGGTGCTGGCTGCGGTGCCGAGCTTCCGCGTTCGCCCGTTCGAATCCGAACTGGCCCTGGTCACCTATATGCGGCTGGCGCCGGTCGATATCGTGGTCACCGATTTCGACAGCACTTCTGCTCGCGCCGACCGCGTCAGCCGCGATCTGCGCGCCGACCAGTCCATTCCGCATCACGACTACCAGGTAATCGCGCTCGCCAGTATCGTGTCGCCCGAGACCAAGGACCTCTGCATCGCATCGGGCATCGACGAGGTGATCGTCAAGCCGATGTCACCGAAATACCTGCTGGAGCGCGTGCAATCGCGGATCGCGCGACGCGCCGCCAGCCTCGCCGGCTACCGTCCGGTGCGCCCGACATCGCCCCGCCGGCCGGATTTCTCGCAGTACGGCAATGTCATCCCGCTATGGACGCGCGAGCGACCGCTGCCGACGCACTGAACCGCGCCGGCTGCTGCAAGCGGTCAGGCCGTGACGTTCAACGCCCAGGCCACCTTGTTCCATAGATCATCGACATTGTCGGTGAACACGACCACCCTTTCGGCGTGGTTCACCGAATGGCTGAGGATGTCCGTCGCCATGCCGCGCATCGCCTCGAAGGCGCGGTGGTGGTTGAGCAGCACCACCGGCTTGCCACCGGCGCCGGCGCCGGCCCGCACCCAGGTGCGATAGAGCGCCGCCGCGGAAGCAAGCGAACCCGGCAGTCCGACAAAACCCTGCGCCAGTTCCCCCACCCGCTTCACCCGCGCCTCCGGATCATCGATCCGTTCCACCGGCACTTCGGCCAAAGCCGCCGGCGCCTGGAAGGCCGCGTCGGCGACAATCAGCACCTCGCCGCCGGCGGCACGAGCGCTGGTGATCAGCGGGATATTGTCGAGCGTCTCGTCGGCGAGGCAGATGATCCGTGCCCCGTGCCGCGCCAGCAGGGTGCCGGCCTGCGACATCAGCGAGCTGCGCTCGGCATCGCCGGGCCCCTTGTCGGACGCGAAGACCGCCAGCGCCGGATGGTTCTGCGCGACGTTAGCGGCCACGGGTGAGGCCACCGAGGATACCGCGCAGCAGCGCCTTGCCGAGCCCATTGGCCATGGTGCGGCTGAACGAGGTGATGGCGGCTTCCGTCGGCGTCTGCCGGGTCGAGCGCCGCGGCTGGGCAGCGCGCTCGGCGCGTTCCTGCGCCGCAGCGGCCTTGGCGTCGGCCTGCGCCTGTTTGGCGTCGAGCTCGGCCTGCCTGGCGGCGGCTTCCGTTGCCTGCCGCTCCTGGGTCTTCTTGGTCAGCACCTCGAACGCCGACTCGCGATCGACAACAGTGTCGTACACCCCGGCCACGGGCGAGTTGGCGATCACCGTGCGGCGTTCCTCGGGCAGCAGCGGCCCGACCTGGCCCGACGGCGGCCGGATCAGCGTACGTCCGACGATCGAGGGCACGCCCTTTTCCTCCAACACCGAGACCAGCGCCTCGCCGGTGCCGAGCTGAGTGATCACTTCGGCGGTCGAGAACTCAGGATTGGGGCGGAACGACTCGGCCGCCATTCGCACCGCCTTCTGCTCCTTGGGCGTATAGGCCCGCAGGGCGTGCTGCACTCGGTTACTGAGCTGGGCCAGCACGGCATCGGGAATGTCGGCCGGGTTCTGCGTCACGAAGTAGACGCCGACACCCTTGGAGCGCACGAGCTTAACCACCTGCTCGACCTTGTCGACCAGCGCCTTGGGGGCATCGTCGAACAACAGGTGTGCCTCGTCGAAGAAGAACACCAGCTTGGGCTTTTCCGGGTCGCCGACTTCCGGCAACACCTCGAACAGCTCCGACAGCAGCCAGAGCAGGAAGGTGGCGTAGAGCCGCGGCGCGCGCATCAACTCGTCGGCGGCCAGGATCGAGACATAGCCCTTGCCGTCGGTGGTGGTGCGCATCAGGTCGCGGATATCGAGGGCGCGTTCGCCGAAGAACTGGTCGCCGCCCTGCTGTTCGAGAACCAGCAGCGAGCGCTGCACGGCGCCAACGGTGGCCGAGGCGACGTTGCCGTACTGCACCGAGATATCCTTGGCGTTGTTGGCGATTTCCACCAGCAGCGCGCGCAGGTCCTTGAGGTCGAGCAGCAGCAGGCCGTTATCGTCGGCATATTTGAAGGCGATGTTGAGCACGCCTTCCTGGGTATCGTTGAGATCGAGGATACGGCTCAGCAGCAGCGGGCCCATCTCGGAAATCGTAGTCCGCACCGGGTGGCCTTGCCGCCCGAACAGATCCCAGAAGATCACCGGGAACTTGTTGGGCGCATAGTCGGTGAAGCCGATCTCCTCGGCCCGCTTGACCTGCCAATCGAGCATCTTGCCCATGTTGGCGATGCCGGAGAGATCGCCCTTGATGTCGGCGGCGAACACCGGGACGCCGGCAGCCGAGAACCCCTCGGCGATCGACTGCAGCGTCACCGTCTTGCCGGTGCCGGTGGCGCCGGTCACCAGCCCATGTCGGTTACCGTACTTCAGCGCCAGGTATTCCGGCCGGGTGCTTTGGCCGAGATAGATCTTGTCGGGAAGGAGCATGACGCCTCACAGGATTCGATAACCGGTGGTGGACTCTATAGCGGCGAGGGGTTTGGCTGCCAAATGAAAGCGGGACGACGATCCCTTCCCCCATTGGGGGTGGGCTCGGTTGGATTCAATCCCACATAGCCTG
>JAEUMC010000553.1 GCA_016793415.1 Devosia sp.
ACAAGATGGGCATCCCGACCCACTTCATCCGCCGCCTCAACATGCGCGAGCAGCTGATCAAGGAAGTCGAGATCATCCCGCTCGAAGTGGTGGTGCGCAACGTCGCGGCCGGCTCGCTTTCCAAGCGCCTCGGCATCGAGGAAGGCACCGTGCTGCCGCGCTCGATCATCGAATTCTACTTCAAGGCCGATGCGCTGGAAGACCCGATGGTCTCCGAAGAGCACATCACCGCCTTCGGCTGGGCGAGCCCGCAGGAACTCGACGACATCATGGCGCTCGCCATCCGCGTCAACGACTTCCTGTCCGGCCTCTTCCTCGGTGTCGGCATCCAGCTCGTCGACTTCAAGATCGAATGCGGCCGCCTCTACGAGGGCAAGGCCAAGATTCTCTATGAGGGTCCCGAGCCGGGCACGCTGATCCAGTTCTTCAAGGACGATGCCACCGCCTTCAACAAGAAGAAGCACGATGTCATCGACGGCAAGGGTGTGCTCAACAACCGGATTTCCGAGTACCTGTTCACGCAGCTGAACAAGATGGGCATCCCCACCCACTTCATCCGCCGCCTCAACATGCGCGAGCAGCTGATCAAGGAAGTCGAGATCATCCCGCTCGAGGTGGTGGTCCGCAATGTCGCGGCCGGCTCACTGACCAAGCGTCTCGGCCTCGAGCCCGGCACCCAGCTGCCGCGCTCGATCATCGAGTTCTACTATAAGGACGATGCGCTCAACGACCCGATGGTGTCGGAAGAGCACATCACCGCCTTTGGTTGGGCGACCCCGCAGGAACTCGACGACATCATGGCGCTCGCCATCCGCGTCAACGACTTCCTCACCGGCCTGTTCATGGGCGTCGGCATCCAGCTCGTCGACTTCAAGATCGAATGCGGGCGCCTCTATGACGGCGACCTGATGCGCATCGTCTTGGCCGACGAGATCAGCCCGGACAATTGCCGGCTGTGGGACATCAAGACCCGCAACAAGCTCGACAAGGACCGCTTCCGCGAGAACCTCGGCGGGCTGGTCGACGCCTACCGTGAAGTGGCGCAGCGTCTCGGTATTCTTGTGGAAACCGACAACGCGTTGACCACCGGTCCGCGACTCGTGCAATAGCCGCCGGAGCGCGCTCATGGGCGCGCGACCACGACAATGACGAGGCGCCGAGCCTCGCTTTTTCGGGAATTTTTCGATGAGAGCCCGCGTCACCGTAACGCTCAAATCCGGCGTCCTCGATCCCCAGGGTCAGGCCATCCAGGGTTCGCTGAAGAGCCTCGGCTTTTCCGGCGTCGGTGCCGTGCGGCAGGGCAAAGTGTTCGACCTCGAACTCGGTGAATCCGATTTGTCACAGGCCGAGGCTAATGTCCGGGCGATGTGCGACAAGCTCTTGGCGAACACCGTCATCGAAAACTACACGATAGAAATCACGCCTTAAGATTCACCGCTTATGGTACGGGCCGCTCGCGTAACCCTGAGCCTGTACCAGTAAAAGACCGCTCCGATGCTCAAGACGTTCTCCCTGTCGATTGCTTTCTTTCTCGCGCTCGGCCTGCTGTTTGCCGCCTACGCGTCGGTTCCCGTCTGAGGCTCAACCTCAGCGCTTGCGGTAGCGCCTTCGCTCTCTCCGCAAAGCGGGAGCGGCGTGGCCGGCCGCAAATCTCTCCCCCACTCGGTGTCATCCCTGCGAAAGCGGGGGGCGCATGTCGCCGTGCGCACCAGCTGATGCTTGGGTCGCTGCTTTCGCAGGGATGACGGCCGGTGAGTGGGCACGAGTACCGCTCGCCTCGGCATAGACACCGCCTTAGACTTTGGTCGCGTGATGCGGATACCACAACGTCGGCACCGCCACGTTTCTGCCCTCGCTCGCTCACCGAATAGCCGCGGGGCTGCGTCACAGCTCTCGATTAACCGTGCTGGTTCAGACTCCATTCAGCCATCGAGGCGCATTGGAGCCATGCACGGGCCGTGACTATTCCGGTCCGGCGAACCGACCTAAACACCGCCCTGACCCAAGCGCAGTCGCGCCCGCCGACCGATACCGAAAATGATCAAGACCTTCTCGCTCTCCGCCCTGTTTTTCATGACCATCGGCGTCCTGCTCGCCACCCACCTGTCGCTGCCGTTCTGAGCCGGCCGGGCGGCCCCACGGCCTCGCAGTCCGATAAATCTTTAGATATTAAGCACTTGGCTTAAGCCTAAGTGCAGGCATTTCGCCCCATACAGGGCTCCAAGCGCTAGAACGCGCGGGACGCGCCCCGGGGAGCCCACCGAAAAATGCCGACTGCAGCCAACCGCCTTGATTGGGTCGATGCCGCCAAGGGTCTCTCCATCATCCTCGTGGTGATGATGCACTCAGCCTACGGCGTAGGCGAGGACCTGAACGGCACCGGCATCCTCCACTACATCATCGGCTGGGCTACGCCGTTCCGCATGCCGGAGTTCTTCCTGATCTCCGGCCTGTTCCTCGGCCAGGTGATCGCGCGCCCCTGGGCCGCCTACGCCGATCGCCGCATCGTCCACTATCTCTATTTCTATGCGCTCTGGGCCGTGCTGCAGATTGTCTTCAAGGTCGGCCTCGGCACCGGCGACTTCGTTTCGGTCGGCAACCAGATCGTCTGGGCCATCGTCGAACCCTACGGCGTGCTGTGGTTCATCTACATGCTGGCGGTCTACTCGCTGGTGGCCAAGCTGCTGTTCAGCCTCAAGGTGCCGCACTGGCTGGCATTCGCCGCCGCTGCCGCATTGCAGGTCTTCCCGGTCAGCACTGGCATCGCTCTCGTCGACCACTTCGCTGCCTACTTCGTTTATTTCTACGCCGGCTACGCCTTTGCGCCGCTGGTGTTCCGCATCGTCGCCGCGGCGCAGGGCAACCCGCTCTGGACCACGCTGGCGCTGCTGGCCTATGCCGCGATCGAAGGTTACCTGGTGTTCGCCGGCGGCTCGCAGTTGCATCCACGCGGCATCACCATGGGGTATGCCACCCTGCCCGTACTGCACCTGGCGCTCGGTTTCATCGGCTCGCTTGCCGTCTGCCTGACCGCCGCGCTGCTGATCAGGCTGCCGTGGATGGGTTGGCTGCGCTGGCTGGGCGAGCACTCCATCGTCGTCTATCTCAGCTTCTCGATCCCGATGGCCGCGAGCCGCACGCTGCTGCTGAAGACCGGGCTGATCAGCGACGTCAGCACCGTCAGCGTCATCGTCATGAGCATCGCGCTCATCTCGCCGCTGGTGCTCTATTGGCTGATCGAGAAGACCGGCTGGGGCAAGTTCCTGTTCGAGCGCCCCGCCTGGGCTCACCTCCCCGGCACGCCGGGCAGCCGTGGCTACGTCAAGCCATCGGTGGTGCAGCCGGCCGAGTAGCCGCCAACCCATCGAGCAGCAGGCCGATCCCGGCGACATAGGCCTGTCCCAGCGACGGCTGATCGTCCGAGACGAGGCGCAACACGTTGGCGCCCTCGATCTGGCCGATGATGGCCGTCGCCGCTTTGTCGGCATCCACGGCGCGGAATTCGCCTTCGGCAACCCCAATGGCGATAAGCGCCGCCAGCTCGGCCCGCAGCCGACCGTAGGCGCCCTGCACCACGGCCCGGAGCCGCGTGTCGCGCGACGCGGTGGCCAGCAACTCGGCGGCAATGGCCGGAAACGACGCGTCATCCTCGATCGCCACAGCGATGTCGGCCGCCCATTCGCGGATCGTCTGTTCGCAGGTGACGCCCGGCCGTCGCTGCGGCCCGGCGACGCCCTCGAACAGGTTGCCCACCAGCGCTGCAACCAGCTCGTCCTTGTTGTGGAAATACTTGAACACCAGCGCCTTGCTGAGCCCGGCATGCTCGGCGATCTCCGCCACCGTCGCGACACCGAGGCCGCGCCGGCCGATCACTTCGGCAGCGGCCATGAGGATCTGCGGCACGCGCTGGGCACTGACGTCGGGTCTGGGGCTCATCGCTGCTCCCTTGGGCGCTGCATGGCGAAGTAGCTGACGCCATGTTCCTCGCGCCGGCTCGTCTCCACGTAGCCGAGTCGGGCAAAGATCGGCAGGTTGCGCTCTCGCGTGGTCTCGAGCCAATGCGGCGCCCCGTCAGCATGGCTTGCCGCGAACAGCGCCCGCCCGACGCCACCGCCGCGCTGCGCTGGATCGACAGCCACGAACTCGACAATGCGCGCGCCACCGGTGGGAAAAGTCTGCGCCCGCTGCAGGTCGTGTCTGATGGTGCGCCACACTGGACCGGCACCGACACCTGCCAGCGCGCGCACCAGCCAGGAAATCTGCCGCCCTACCCCCGGTCCGCTGGTATCCCCGCCGACCAGCACGCCACGTAGCGCATCGCCCTCCAGCGCCCCGAGCAATCGGCCCGGGGCTGCCGCAAGCAGTGGCAGCACCGCTCTGAACCAGGTCGCAACCTGCTTGTCGTGCCGGACCACGGCCAGCACACCGGCATCGTCGCTGAACGACGCGGCAAGCAGGCTCGCCGCCGCTTCGTATTCCGCCGGCTCCAGGTCGCGGACGATCATGGCGCGGTCTCACCCTGCTCGGGCGCATAGGGTGCTTCCTTGAGCAGGTGCGCCACGAGCAGTTTCAAGAGCAGCAGCGGCAGGAACCAGCCGAGCGCCGGCACTGCCAGCAACGGCAACTGCGCCAAGGCGATACCGAGGCCGGCGGCCCCATCGCCACGGGTCGCTGCAGGTAGAGCGGCGCCAGCACGATCAGCCCCGCCGACAGCATCAGGTAGCCATAGACCATGCAGAAATACAGGACGCCTTCGGCAGCGAACGCTGCGGCGACCGCAACAATGTGCACACCGTGCACGGCGACGAACTTCAGGTGTGCTGCCCGTCCGTGCCCCGGCCGGTGGTACCAGCGTTTGGCCGCTGATGTCGCATTGGTGACGAGGCCGCCACCGAGATCGGCGGCCAGGACGATCGCCACGCCAATGGCGACAGGACCTGCCGCGAAGCCGCCGGACCAGCCGAAGCTTGCAAGACAGGCCACCGCGATGCCCAGCCCGAAGATCAGTTGCACCCATTCTTCAGCCGATGTCGCCCCCGGCCCGACGAAGCGGTCCCAGGCGCCAAGCGAGCCCTGTCGCGGGGCGGGCGGCAGCCATTCGATCTCGGGCATAACAACTCCTAAAATAACTGTCCGGTCAGTTATTTTATATGAGCGAGTCGCATCGCTGTCCATGCGGCGGCAGTGACAATCGGCGCTTTGTGCTTGCCTTTCGTGACGCGACTAACCAAAAGGCGGTTTGACCGTCCCATTGCGAGATCCGCCGATGAAAGCTGCCGTCGTCGTGTTCCCCGGCCTCAACCGTGATCGCGACATGATCGCCGCGTTGACCAAGATCGGCGGCGAAGCGCCGGCGGTCGTCTGGCACAAGGATGCCGAGATCCCCAAGGTCGACCTGATCGTCATTCCCGGCGGCTTCTCCTACGGCGATTATCTGCGCGTCGGCGCAATTGCCGCACGCTCTCCCGCCATGGACACCATCCGTGAGCGCGCCGCTCAGGGCGTCAAGGTGATGGGCGTATGCAACGGCTTCCAGATCCTCAGCGAAGCCGGGCTGGTCCCCGGCGTATTGATGCGCAACGCCTCGCTGAAGTTCGTCTGCCGTGAGGTGAAGCTCTCGGTCGAGAATGCTTCCACCGCCTTCACCAGCGGCTACACCCAGGGTCAGGTGATCCGTTGCCCGGTCGCCCACCACGACGGCAACTACTTCGCCGATCCCGAGACCCTGGCCGCCGTCGAAGGCAATGGCCAGGTGGCGTTCCGCTATGCCGAGGGGACCAACCCGAACGGCTCGATCAACGACATCGCCGGCGTCTTCAATGCGCAGAAGAACGTCCTCGGCCTGATGCCGCACCCCGAGAACCTTATCGAAAGTGCCCATGGCGGCACCGACGGGCGCAATCTGTTTGCGGCGTTGCTCGAGGCTGCCTGACCTGCCCCGCGCCCCCTGGCTAGCGAAGCGCCGCGACGCACTCTAGTCTCGGCAGCATTGCAACTGTGTCGAGATTGCCAAATTGCGGATATTGCTCGCCTGGGTGGCGATCCTCGTCGGCGCGACTGGTCTCGCGCTCGACTGGTGGGCCATCTTTCCGTCGGTGATGACCGTTTCCGCCACCAACGCGGTGGCGCGGTCCCTCCCTGACGCCTTCATCTACTTCTGGACCTACTTCACCCACCTGACCAACCTGTGGCTGCTGCTGACCTATGCCGCGGTCCTTTCCGGCTGGAATTGGCTCGGCTGGTTCCGCCGGCCGGTTATCATGGCCTCGGCGGCCGCCTTCATCACGCTGGTAATGCTCTACTATCATTTCATGCTGGCCCCGACCCTGCAGCTCGAGGGCGCACTGGGCATCGCCACCGTGCTGCTCCACTATGTGGCGCCGCTTCTCTATCTCGTCTGGTGGGCCCTGTTCGCCGCGCACGGCGTGCTGCGCTTCTCGCAGATCGGGCTGATGTTGTTGCCCGGCATCGGCTATGTCGCCTGGGTGCTGCTGCGGGGCGCCATCGTTCACGAGTATCCCTATGACATCCTTGACGCCGACAAGTTCGGCTATGGCGGGGTGGCGATCGGTGTCGCGGTGCTGCTGGTGGCGGTGACGATCTTCTCACTCGTGCTGGTCGGCGCCGACAAGCTTCTGGCGCGCCGTGCTGCCGCAGTTTGACCCCGCCCGGAGGTAGTGCTTACCCTGCTCCTGCTGGCGGAGGCACACGATGAGTCTGGGACGGATCGTTGCGTGGGTGGGGCTGGTGCTCGGCGTCGCCATCCTGTTGCTGCAGTTCTGGCTCGCCGTCAGCCTGCGGCTGAGCAGCGGCGACAACCTGCTTGGCGCGCTGTGGTACTTCTTCACCTTCTTCACCATCCTGACCAACGGCCTGGTGGTGCTGGTCTATCTGTCGGACCTCACGCCCGGCGCGTGGCTGGACTGGTGGCGCCGCCCGACGACGCGGGCGATGGTCTGGGGGGCGATCACCGTGGTGGGCGTCTTCTACCACGTGCTGCTGGCCGGGCTCTGGAGTCCGACCGGCTGGTCGCTGCTCGCCAACAATGTGCTGCACTATGTGGCGCCGACGATCTACGTCGTGTGGTGGCTGGCGTTCCAGCCGCACGGCAGCCTGTCGTTCCGCGATATTCCGGCCATGACCATCTACCCTTTCGCGTATCTGGCCTGGGCTATGCTGCGTGGCGCAATCGTCGGCGAGTATCCCTACCCGATCCTCGAGGCGAACACGCTCGGCTACGGCCAGGTAGCAATCAACTGCCTCATCATGGTCGCGCTGTTCGTGGCCGTCTTCGCGATAGCCGTCGGCCTCGACAAGCTGCTCGGCCGCCGTCAGTCAGCAAGCGCCTGATGCCTTGTTTGTGACACTCGCCCGACCCTAAGCTTGCCCTTTCAACGGGGCGGATCGTCCATGGGTTTCGAGTGGTCGCGGGACGATGTCACAGTCGGAGACGGGTTCCTGCGCATAGCGCGTGAGCAGATCGGCAAGGCGATAGCCGGCGCCGAGAACATCCACGAGGCGCCCGAACAGCGGGTGCACGAAGCCCGCCGGCGCTGCAAGAAGCTGCGCGCCCTGTTCCGCCTGGTCCGTCCCGGCTTTGCCGGCTTCGTCGCCGAAGACGCCTTTGTTCGCGACGCCTCGCGCCACCTCGCCGCGGCGCGCGATATGCGGGTAACCCGCGCGACTTACGCCGATCTCATGAGTTGGGCAGGCCGGCCGATCGCCTGGGCCGCCGAACCGCCCGGCCCCGAACAGGAAACCGGTCTGTTACGGGATTTTGCCGATCGGATGCGTGAACTCGATGGCCGCAGCGGTGCCTGGCGGATCGATCGGATCGACCTGGGGACCCTCGCTGCCGGCCTCAGGCACACCTACCGCCGTGGCCGGCATACCCGCCGCGAGGCCCAGCGCCGCCGCACCGATGAGGCTTTTCACGAGTGGCGCAAATACAGCAAGTACCACTGGAACCAGTTGGGACTGCTCGAGGATTGTGCTGGCGAGATCCTGCCGTCGGCTCACAAATGCGCCGGCGACCTCGCCGACCTGTTGGGGGTGCATCACGATCTCGCGGTGCTGCAAGGGCTGCTGAGCACGGCGCCCACCGACCTCGGCGCGGATGTCGACGTGAGCTTTGCCATCGACGCGACCGATCGGCGGCAGACCGAGATAGAGGCGAGGATCGCAACCCTGGGCCGCCAGGTTTTCGCCGAGAAACCCAAGGCGATCGAGGCGCGCTTTTCTGCCTATCTCGAGGGCTGGATGAGACGCGAGGCCGCCGAGTAATGGGGATCGAGATCGAGCGGAAGTACCTGATCACCGGCGACGGCTGGCGCGAGCACGTGACCTCCACCCAGCTGCTGCGCCAAGGCTACCTGACCGCCGGCAGCGGCGTCACTGTTCGCGTCCGCACGGTCGACGACGGCGTCGGTTACCTCACCATCAAGAGCGGCGGCTCCGCTCTCGCCCGAGCCGAGTTCGAGTACGAAGTGCCGATCGCCGACGCGCGCCAGATGCTGGGTTACATCCGCGGCGCACAGATCGAAAAGCTGCGCCACGGCCTCGACCTCCCGGGCGGCGACTGGGTGGTCGACGAGTTCCAGGGCCGTCACGCCGGGCTGCTGATTGCTGAAGTCGAGCTCGAAACCCCGACCGGCAAGCTCGATTTGCCCGATTGGCTCGGCGACGAGGTCACGGGGGATCCGCAATACTACAATTCCAGCCTCGCCATGCTGGTCGGCGGGGAAATCTGAGGCGTTTTCGGTGTCATCGCGCGTGAGGTTTCGCTATAGGGGCATCACGCGGATCAAGGCCGGAATCGCATGACCTTCAACAACCACGTCGCCATCACCCCCGAGCTCGTTGCCGATCATGGGCTTAAGCTCGATGAGTACCAGAAGATCCTGCAGCTGATCGGCCGCGCGCCGACCTATACCGAGCTCGGCATCTTCTCGGCGATGTGGAACGAGCACTGCTCGTACAAGAGCAGCAAGAAATGGCTGCGCACCCTGCCGACATCAGGCGAGCGCGTCATCCAGGGCCCGGGTGAGAATGCCGGCGTCGTCGACATCGGCGACGGCCAGGCCATCGTCTTCAAGATGGAATCGCACAACCACCCCAGCTACATCGAGCCATACCAGGGCGCGGCGACGGGTGTTGGCGGCATCCTGCGCGACGTCTTCACCATGGGCGCCCGCCCGGTGGCGGCGATGAATGCGCTGCGCTTCGGCGACCCCAAGCACGAAAAGACCAAGCACCTCGTCTCCGGCGTCGTCGCCGGTGTCGGCGGCTACGGCAACTCCTTCGGCGTTCCCACCGTGGGCGGCGAAGTCGAGTTCGATGAGCGCTACAACGGCAACATCCTGGTCAATGCTTTCGCCGCCGGCCTCGCCGATACCGACAAGATCTTCTACTCCAAGGCGGAAGGCGTCGGCCTGCCCGTCGTCTACCTCGGCGCCAAGACCGGTCGCGACGGCGTCGGCGGCGCCACCATGGCCTCAGCCGAGTTCGGCGATGACATCGAGGAGAAGCGCCCGACCGTGCAGGTCGGCGACCCCTTCACCGAAAAGCGGCTGCTTGAGGCCTGCCTCGAGCTGATGGCCACCGGCGCGGTGATCGCCATTCAGGACATGGGCGCAGCCGGCCTTACCTGCTCGGCCGTCGAAATGGGCGCCAAGGGTGATCTCGGCGTCGAATTGAACCTCGACATGGTGCCGGTTCGCGAAGACGCCATGACTCCCTACGAGATGATGCTCAGCGAAAGCCAGGAGCGCATGCTCATGGTGCTGCATCCCGAAAAGGAAGCCGAAGCTCGCGCCGTCTTCGAGAAGTGGGAGCTGGATTTCGCCACCGTCGGCCATACCACCGATGACCTGCGCTTCCGCGTCATGTGGCAAGGCGAGGAAGTCGCCAACCTGCCGATCAAGGAACTGGGCGACGAAGCGCCGGAATATGACCGCCCCTGGGTCGCGCCGGTGCCGCCCAAGCCGCTTGCCGTCGACGACATCCCGCAGATGGATATTGCCGATGCGCTCCTGAAGCTGCTCGGCTCGCCCGCCCTCTCGTCACGCCGCTGGGTCTACGAGCAGTATGACACGCTGATCCAGGGCAACTCGCTGCAGCGCCCGGGCGGCGACGCCGGCGTCATCCGCGTCGACGGCCACCCGACCAAGGCCTTGGCCTTCACCTCCGATGTCACGCCGCGCTACTGCGAGGCCGACGCCTATGAGGGCGGCAAGCAGGCCGTCGCCGAGTGCTGGCGTAACCTCACGGCTACCGGTGCCGATCCGCTGGCCGCCACCGACAACCTCAATTTCGGCAACCCGGAGCGCCCGGAAATCATGGGTCAGCTGGTCCATGCGGTGAAGGGTATCGGCGATGCCTGCCGTGCGTTGGGCTTCCCGATCGTTTCGGGGAACGTCTCGCTCTACAACGAGACCAACGGCCGCGGCATCCTGCCGACCCCGACCATCGGCGGCGTCGGCCTGATCCCCGATTGGTCGAAGATGGCGCGCGCCGCCTTTGCCGCCGAGGGTGAAGCCATCCTGTTGTTCGGCGCCCCCGACTGGTGGGGCACCCATCTGGGCCAGTCGATCTACCTGCGTGAGCTGTTCAACCGCAAGGACGGCACGCCACCGCCGGTCGATCTCGAGCACGAAAAGAAGGTCGGCGACCTCGTCCGCATCCTGATCCGCGACGGCGTCGCCACCGCAGTGCACGATCTCTCCGATGGCGGCCTCGCGATCGGCCTCGCCGAGATGGCGATGGCCTCGGGCATCGGCGCCACGGTCAACCAGCTCGACGGCGGCGACCCGCTGCCACTGTTCTTCGGCGAAGACCAGGGCCGTTACATCGTCACCATGAGCCGGGCCAACCTCGATAAGTTCTACGCCGAGGTCTATCCCTATGCCGGCGTCTTCGCCCCGTGGATCGGCAACACCGGCGGCACCTCCCTGACCCTCGGCGAAGCCCGCCCGCTGGCGATTTCCGACCTCCGGGCGGCACACGAAGGCTGGTTCCCGGAGTTCATGGCGGGCGAGATCTTCGACTGACCTCGATGCCGTTCGACTGGAACGACGCGCGGTACCTGATTGCTGTTGCCCGGGCGGGCTCAACGCTGGGCGCCGCTCGTAGCCTCGGCGTCAACCAGACGACGGTTGCACGGCGCATCGAGGCGCTTGAGCAGGACCTCGGCATCGCCCTGTTTGAGCGCCGCGCCGACGGCTACCGGGTAACGGAGCGAGGGCGAGAAGCGCTGCTGCTGGTGCAACCGATGGAGCAGGCCGCGACGGCGCTGCTGGAAGCATCGCAGGCCTGGCGGCGCGATATCGCTGGTGTCGTACGCATCACCACCACGGAGATATTGGCAACTTCAGTACTGGCGCCGCTGCTGTCACGCCTGCGCGACACCCAACCTGCGCTGCAGGTGGATCTGGTGGCGGACGACCGGCGGCTCGACCCATTGCGCGGCGAGGTCGACATCGCCATTCGCGTCGGCTCCGAGCCACAGGACCCGGGCCTCGTGCGCCGCCGGCTGGGGCAGAGCGTCTGGACGCTCTTCTGCTCGCGCAGCTACGCCGACCGCCACGGCGTGCCGCACGATCTGAACGCATTGAGGCACCATGCGATCATTGCCGGCAGCGGCAGCCTCGCTGGCCTTTCAAGCCTGTTGTGGCTGAGAGGACTGGCGCCCGATGCGCCCGTCGCGCTGCGGTGCAACTCGGTGCCCAACCTGGTGGCCGCCGTCGGAGCTGGAGTCGGCATCGGGCCGCTCCCGTATTTCATCTCTGCCGACAATCCGGACCTGATCCGCGTCCTGCCCGATCTCGACGACACGCCAAGGGGGGATGTCTGGCTGATCTATCCGGAAAGCCTGCGGCAAAGCCCGCCCGTGAAGTTCCTCGTCGCGGCACTGGCCGAGACCTTTGCGACGGTCCGCGACCGGATGGCCGGACGCGGACCGCATTGGCAGGAGGCGTAGTCTCAGGCAGCCTTGACATCGCCCTTGGTCGGGGCAGCCGGAAAGCCCACTTGTTTGGCCTGGTAGGCTGAATCCCTGACGCCCCAGCGACGTGTAATCTTGCCGAGCTCGAGTTCGAACCATTCCATCGCGACGAGCTCATAGGCTTTGCCGGTCGGCGCGGTGAAGCCGAGGAACGGGCCGGTCCAACTGCCGCGCTCGATGAAGCGGACGGCGACGACGTTGGCCTCGGCCACCATGGACTGCACCTCGAGCCGCATGTTCAGCCCCGAGTGCAACTGCTGCCAGACCGGCATGGCGTAATCCACGGAGCCTTCGCCGGTAACGCCGACGATGACGGCGCCTTCAGCGAACACCGCGCGCAGCGCCACCTCATCACCGGCATTCATTGCCGCGACATAGGCCGACACGGTGGCCTTGTTGATCATGGTCATCGGATATTGGTTGGACATGGCTATCTCCTGTTGGTGATGCCGGCTGGATAGGCCACCACCGTGCGAGGCCTCAATCCGCGAATTGGCGGCCTACCTCTGCAGATTTGCAGAGGTAGGCGAGCGCGAATGGCGCTGCCTTCTGCCATCGTCGTGGAACCAGGGAACGTAGCCGAACATGGCAATCAGTTCGCCCCCGCCCGGCATAGCGCGCAGCACCTGCTCCTGAGCCGCATCGTCATACCCGGCGCTTGTGTCGGCTACGTCGGACTCCTCCCCCACGCATGCCTCCGATGCCAAATTCGTGACCAAGTGTAACATTCTGCCCCGTCAGTGCGTATATAAGGCGCATCCCAAATAATGGAGACCATCATGACGACCACTGAGCGGGCGGTTCTGGCTGGCGGGTGTTTCTGGGGCGCGCAGGAGCTGCTGCGCCACAAGGACGGGATCATCTCCACCCGCGTCGGCTACTCGGGCGACGATGGCAAGGCCAACGCCACCTACCGCGACCATGGTGACCATGCCGAGGCGGTCGAGATCGTTTTCGATCCGGACCGCATCAGCTACCGCGACATCCTCGAGTTCTTCTTCCAGATCCACGATCCCTCGACCAGGAATCGGCAGGGCAACGATGTCGGTCGCGCCTATCGTTCGGCGATCTTCTACGAGAACGCCGAGCAGAAGGCGGTCGCCGAGGACACCATCAAGGACGTCGATGCGTCGGGCCTGTGGCCAGGCAAGGTGGTGACGGAGCTGCAGCCGGTCGGCCCGTTCTGGCAGGCCGAGCCCGAGCACCAGGACTACCTGCAGCGCATCCCCAACGGCTACACCTGCCATTGGGTCCGCCCGAACTGGAAGCTGCCCAAGCGCCAGGCCGCATAGACCAATCGAGCCTGGGACGGGCGCCGGGAAACCGGCGCCCGCTCCGTTGAACGGCCCCTCCCCGCATGCCATATCTCAATTGGGCTCAACCACCGGGAGACTTGCCATGGGCATGGCCGCCAACGAAATCGAAAAACGCATCCTCAAGGCGCTTCCCGACGCCATCGTGGAAATCCGCGACCTCGCCGGCGACGGCGACCACTACGCGGCGACCGTCACCTCCGAAGCCTTCCGCGGCAAGACCCGCGTCCAGCAACACCAGATGGTCAACGCCGCCTTCGGCGCCGACATGGGCACCGTGCTGCACTCCCTCGCGCTACAGACAAAGGCGCCGGATTGAGCCGGGACGAGCTGGTCGCGTGGGCCGACTCCAGAGGAATAGCGCGAGACGCATATACCCTTGACGGAGGTCACCCGTCGGAAACGCTGGTACTCGACCGGCGGGGGCCGTTCTGGGTGGTGTACTATTCCGAGCGGGGCTTCGAACACGACCTGACTTCGTTTGGCCACGAGTCTGATGCGCTGGGGCACATCCGCGCGAGACTAGAAGCGATCGCGCCTATCACGAGCGCCCGCCATGCCGACTGAGAGCACCCGCACTGTCCTCTTCGACGTCGACGGCGTGCTCGTGCACGGCTACCACGCGCGCCCGGAAAAGCAGGTCCGCTGGGACGAGAACCTGCTTGCCGACCTCGGCGTCGATCCCAGCCGCTTCAAGACCGAGTTCATCCACGACATCTTCATCAAGAAGGTGATCGTCGGGCAGATGTCGCTGCTCGAAGCACTGGATCGCACCCTGCCCCGCCTCGGCTATCGCGGTCCCAGCATGGCGTTTGCCGGCTATTGGCTGAGCCATGACAGCAACGTCAACCAGCCGTTGCTCGATATCGTGGCGCAACTGAAGGCCAGGGGCACGCCGCTGTTTGTCGCCACCAATCAGGAGCATATGCGCGCCCAGTGGCTGTGGCAGCAGCTGAAGTTCGGCGAGCTGTTCGACGACATGTTCCATTCGGCGCGTGTCGGCCACGCCAAGCCGGCAAAACCCTATTTCGACTGGGTCAGCAATCGGCTCGGGTCGCAGGCCGAGCCGCCGCTGTTCTTCGATGATCGCGAGGACGTGGTGAAAGCCGCCCGCGCCCATGGCTGGGAAGCGGTCCAGTACGACGAACTCGAGGACGTCACCAGGCACCCCTGGATCGCCGCGAGGCTGGCGTGAGCTGGACGATCCGGCCGATGCAGGCGGGCGACGGCGCCGCCATGCAACGCCTGCACCAGCGCGCCATCATGGCCACATCGGACGCCTACTACTCACTCGAGGAGCGCGAGAGCTGGGCCTTCGGGCTGCGGCCCGACCAGTATGTGGTGCCAGCCAATGGCTGGTTCGATGTTGCCGTCGCGGATGACCGCGTCATTGCCTTCTGCGACCACGGCGCCGATGAAGTCATCGGGCTCTACATCGACCCCGCGTTCCAGGGCCGGGGCATCGGCAGCGCGCTGCTCGAACAGGCGGAACGTCGCATGCGCGCGGCCGGCGCCACCCTCGCCAGGGTCCACTCGGCGCTCTCGTCGCAATCCTTCTACGAGCGCCACGGCTATCGCGAACTCGAGCGCACCACGCACAAGAGCCGCGGTGGATTGCTGCTGCCCAGTGTGCGGCTGCTCAAGCAGCTCTGATCGCCAATGCATCGTCAAATGACGATGAGCACCTCGACAGCGCCGCATTGCAGGATTATCTAACACGAGAACGGAGCCGGCATCCTCCCCGGCCTGAAAGGCATGCATATGAGCGACATCAACGCACTGATCGACGAGCAGGTGAAGAACAACGACGTGTTCCTCTACATGAAGGGCACGCCCGACTTCCCGATGTGCGGCTTCTCCGGCCGCGTGGTGCAGATTCTCGGCTATCTCGGCGTCGACTATCAGAGCGCCAACGTGCTGGAGAACCAGGACCTGCGCGAGGGCATCAAGGCCTACGCCAACTGGCCCACCATCCCGCAGCTCTACATCAAGGGCGAGTTCGTCGGCGGCGCCGACATGGGCACCGTGCTCCACTCCCTGGCGCTCCAGACACGCCCGCCGGAGTGA
>JAEUMC010000555.1 GCA_016793415.1 Devosia sp.
TGTCGAACCTTGTCGATGCCGGCTTTCTTACCGAGGGCCAGGTCACGGCGGCACGCCGCAACCCGGCCGTACCGATCGACCGCTCGGCCGAGGCCAACTCGCCCAACTATTTCCTCGACTACGCCTTCGAGGAAGCCAAGAAGCTGATCGAAGCCTCCGACAGCCGCTCCAACAGCTTCGTGGTCCGCACCACGATCGATCCGGTGCTGCAGTCCTATGCCGAGGATGCGGTGACCTCGGTGGTGCGCGAACAGGGCGAGCAGTACAATGTCAGCCAGGCCGCCATGGTGGTGCTCGAACCCAATGGCGCCATCCGCGCCATGGTTGGCGGCATGGACTACGGCAAGAGCCAGTTCAACCGCGCCATCGTCCCCAACCGGCAGCCCGGCTCGGCGTTCAAGCTGTTCGACTACGCCACCGCCTTCGAGCTGATCCCCGAGTATGACCCGGATACCGTGGTCAGCGGCGCCACCCAGTGTATCGGCAACTGGTGCCCGCAGAACTATTCGCGCAACTCGGTGGGCCGCATCAGCCTGATCTCGGCGTTCCAGCAATCGATCAACACCGTGCCGGTCAATCTTTCGATCAAGACCGGGCGCCAGCCGATCGCCGACTTCGCCCACAAGATCGGGCTCACCAACGATTTCCCGGTGACCCGCTCGCTGGCGCTGGGTGCCGCCGAGGTGAGCGTCATCGACATGGCGTCGTCCTACGCGGTGTTCGCCAACCATGGCTACAAGACCCCGGCCTTCGGCATCACCCGCGTCACCACGCTGACGGGCGACCCGATCTTCGATGCCGATCCCGATGCGCCGCGCGAGCGCGTGGTCTCGGATCAGACGGTCAAGTACATGAACCGCATGATGCGCGGGGTGGTGGAATCCGGTACCGGCCGTCGGGCGCAGATCGAGGGCGTTCCCTCGGTCGGCAAGACCGGCACCACCTCGTCCTACCGCGACGCCTGGTTCTGCGGCTTCACCGGTAACTACGTTGCCGCCGTCTGGTTCGGCAACGACAACTACGAAAAGACCAAGGAACTGACCGGCGGCACGCTGCCGACCGTCGCCTGGCAGAAGTTCATGGCTTATGCCCACACCAACATCGAAATCAAACCGGTGGAAGGCGTCGATTTCGCGCCGGCGCCATTCGTCATCGCCAACGCCGAGGAAGGCCAGCCGGCAGCGCCTGCCGCCGAGCGTCCACCCGGGCTGAAGCCCGGCGCGGCGAACAAGCTGCTGGAAGTTGCCGATCGGCTGCGCGATGCGCTGAGCGGCGCCAGCAACCAGGCGGCGCTTGCCGTTACCTCCCCTGCTCCAGCCAAGGCGCTGTAACCGTTGCGCTTTCTCGTTCATCTCGGCGCGATGCTGCTGGTCGCACTGGTGGTCGGTTTCGGCCTCAGCTGGTATGCGCTGAGCGACGGCCGGCTGTTCGGCGCCATCGAGATCGGGCCCTGGTCGGCGTGGCGCGACGTCGGCATCCCGGCCCCCGATCCCTATACCCGCGCCTTCATCGCCCGTTCGGGTGCGCTCGAACTCGGAGCCAGCGAGGGCATCCAGTTCATCGCCACCACCGACAGCGACAACCGCCGGCTCGACCGCGCCTGCCGCTATCGCATCGATGGCAGCACTCCCGCGGC
>JAEUMC010000558.1 GCA_016793415.1 Devosia sp.
GCAAGATGCAGAGTGCGGAGGCCGGCACGGGCGACGGCGACCGCGGCCGCGACGCCGGCAAGGCCACCGCCGACCACGACGGCTTCAGGGGCGCCGCTCATCGGGCCAGTGCCAGCCGCTTGTCGCGGCCGCTCGGAATGACCAGCGCCCCGGCATAGGAGCCGGCGAACAGGGCAATGAGGAAGATCAACAGGTTATCGGGCCAGAAGGCGATCAGCGAGATGGCCGGCCCCGGGCAGATACCCGACATGCCCCAGCCGATGCCGAACAGCGCGGCGCCGCCGACCAGCGGGGCATCGATGTGGTGGAACTCCGGCTCGTGGAACTGTGCGTCGAACAGCGGCGCCCGGCGGGTGCGGCTGATGCGGACGGCGACGAACATCACCGCGATGGCGGGGACGATGACGAAGGCGAGGCTCGGATCCCAGCCACCGGCGGGAATGGCGGTGAAATCGAGAAAGCGCAGCACCTTCAGCGGATCGACCATCTGCGAGATGTAGAGGCCGGCGCCGAACAGCAGGCCGCTGATGGCGGCGGTGGCGAGATAGGGGAGGCGAAGATTGGCGGCCATCTCAGACGATCCCGGTGATGGCGACGGTAAGGATGGCGACCGAGAAGAACACGCCGACGGCGACGAACGAGCGCCTCGACAGCCGGGCGATGCCGCAGACGCCATGCCCGGAGGTGCAGCCATTGCCGATCTTGGTGCCAAAGCCGATCAGCAGGCCTGAGATGGCGATCCATAGTGGGGCAGGGACGTTCCAGCCCGGAGGAGGGGCTGCCAGCTGCGCCGGCGCGCCACCAGGTCCGCCCACGCCGAGGCCGGGGATCAACCAGGACGCGGCAAGCGTCCCGAGCACCAGTGCGACGAGGAACACCAGTCGCCATACCACGGTCCGCGCCGGCGGCAGCAATTGGCCGAAGATTCCCGACATCCCGGCGATGCGACCGTTGCCGAGCCAGAGCAACGCCGAGGCAAGCCCGATGAGCACACCGCCAGTCAGGGCGGGGATGGGAGAGAACGCGTCCATGGAGGAACTTTCGAGTGGAGCCGAGCCCTTAGACTAGCAGCGCCGGCAACCAGGAGCCAGCTTCGGCGCGATGCGATCGTGCCTGCAGCCGGGGGCGCGATGAAAAACCGCACCCTGTGCGGAGCGTTGTGCGCACTCTTCCAACAATCGCGTGCCCGCCCTAAACATGTCGCCACCTGATCTTTCCAACCGGAGCTGTCGATGCTGGAACTCCTCTACGATCCCAATGTGTGGGCCGCCTTCCTGACCCTCACGGCGATGGAGATCGTGCTCGGCATCGACAATATCGTCTTCATCTCGGTGCTGGTGTCGCGCCTGCCCAAGGAGCAGGCGGACCGGGCTCGTAAGCTGGGCCTGTCGCTGGCGCTGATCTTCCGCATCCTGTTGCTGCTGGTCATTTCCTGGATCATCGGGCTGACCCAGCCGGCCTTCGACATCATGGGCTTTGCGCCCTCGTGGAAGGATCTCATCCTGATCGCCGGCGGCGCCTTCCTCGTCTACAAGGCGACGCACGAGATGCACGCCGAGATCGAAGAGCCGCACGAGGAGGAAGACAACCTCAAGAAGCAGGCCTCGATGGCGTTTGCCGCGATCATCAGCCAGATCATCGTCATCGACCTGGTGTTCTCGATCGACTCGATCGTCACCGCCGTGGGCATGGCCGACCACGTCGAAGTGATGATCGCCGCGGTGATCGTCGCCGTGGGTGTGATGTTCGTCGCGTCGGGTCCGGTGGCCGATTTCGTCGCCAAGCATCCGACCACCAAGATGCTGGCGCTGGCCTTCCTGCTGCTGATCGGTACCTCGCTGGTGGCCGACGGCCTCGGCTTCCACATCCCGAAGGGCTACATCTACTCGGCCATGGGCTTCTCGGTGCTGGTCGAGGCGATCAACATCATCGCCAAGGAGCGCAAGCTGAGGAACCGGGCTGCTGCGGGGCGTCCGGCGGCGGCGGTGAGCCACACGCCGCAGGCACCGGCAACGGCGACGCCGGCCAAGCCGAAGACCAGGTCGAATTCGACGTCGCGGGCCCAGTCCAAGCCGAAATCGGCGCCGCGGAAGTAGGTTGGCTCATTGCCCCGCTCCACTCTGCATGCGTCCTGTCCCTTCTCCCCTCAGGGGAGAAGGTGGCCGAAGGCCGGTTGAGGGGTGAGGCGGCGCAACACGCGCTTGCTGAGAAGCTGAACCCCTCACCCAAGTTTCGCTACGGACCTTGCGGTCCTAGCTCCACTACCCTCTCCCCTCAGGGGAGAGGGGGCGGTCGCTTCGATGGCCGGTTCAGCACCAGCGTCCACAAATGCAAAAGCCCGCGTTTCCGCGGGCTTTCCTTATTCCGAGAACTGACAGTCGACCTCAGCTCTGGCCGGCGCGGAGGCCTGCCGCGATCTCGCGATTGATGTTGATCAGCACGGTGAGCTTGTTGGCCGAGGGCTCGGCCTGAATGGTCATGGTCTGCTTCATCACGAACAGGCCGAGATTGGCGATGTTCTCGCGCAGCGCCTTGGGCAGCTGGCTTTCCTCGCCGGTCACCGAGCCGAGGAACACCGTCCACAGCTTGCGGTTGAACATCAGGGCAGCAGTGAGTTCGTGCCGCTCGTTCTCCCAGTCGTCGCGCACGCGCTGCATCTGGCCGGCAGCTCGAGAGAGGAGGTTGGCCTCGAGGAGACGAGGATTGACCGTCTGCCTGCCTACCTGCTGGTAGGCGAGCGCCGCACTATTCTGCATTGCGGAGGAGTTCCTGTTCGTACTGGATCAGCTTTTTCGCAGCCTTGAGTGCTTTGTACAGGGAGCCGGTTAATATCTCGTTATTGATTTCGTCAACAATGCGGATTGTTGATGGCGCCGCGGTGATGATGTCATTGACCAGTTGAAAGTAGTCTTGCGTCAGTCGTTCGACATTCTCATGAATGTACATGAGCTGCACCGCCAAGTAGATGCGCTTGGCGGGGCTGTCGGCGGTCTCGAAAGTCAGGATGTCCTTCTCGCGGAGGATTGGCGCCTTGCCGTCGATGAACAGCCGCGTGCGCTGATCCGAGTTCGTAATGACACAGTTGCCGACGATCAGGCGTTCGCCCGGCTTCAACTCGACCTTTAGCGACATGTCGGTGGTTCAACCCCGTGATTCCGTGGTGCAGCATACTGCATGCGCCGCGTCACCAAAACGCTACCGGCCGAAGGCGAATGCAAGGGCGCCGAGCCCGAGCGCAGGTGATTGGCACTCCTGCGGCGATGAACTGCCGAAAAACGCCGGTGGTGCATCCGCCGCAGGTGGCAAGAGGCGCGCAGAAGCCCGCCGCTCCACATGTTCCCGTCAGGCGATCAGAACAGGCGCAGCACGGCCTGGTCGGCCTGCGAGGCCATCGACAGGGCAGTCGAGCTCAACTGCTGGCGGGTCTGCAGGGCGAGGAGGTTGGCAGCCTCCTGGTTGGTGTCGGCCAGTGTGAGATTGGCCGCGCCGGTCTCCAGCGTGTTGATCATCGCCTTGGTGAAGTCGTTGCGGTTTTCGACGATCGACAGGTTCGAACCGAAGGCCGAGGCCTGCGAGCGAAGTTTGCCGAGCGCGTCGCTGAGCTTGCCGAGGCGCGCGTCGAGCGAGGCATCGTTGTCGAAGTCGGCGAAGATGGCCGAGGTGATGTCGAGCGTGGTGTTGTTGATCGAAGTCGGATCACCGTCGGCATCCTTGGCCTGGATGTCGATGGTCGAGGTACCGGTCTCGTTGAAGGTGAGTTTCAGTTTATCGCCGCGTAAGAGGTTGATGCCGTTGAACGAGGCGTCGTCGGCGAGCTTGTCGAGCTGGTCGCGCAGCTCATTGAACTGCTTGACGAGATTCTTGCGGACCTCATTGCCACCGATGTCGGCGGTGCCAGTGGTGCCGTCGATCTCCCCGTCAGCGCCAACGCCGTGCACTCTCAGCTCTTCGGTCGAGAGGTTCTCGATGCGGAGCTTGCCGTTGTCGTTGGCGGCGCGGACCTTGTCCTTGAGCGCCGTGGTGGTGTTGATCGACTGGACGAGCTGGTCGACCGAATAGGTGCCGGCAGTGGCGCCCGCCGTCTGCGTACCCGAGGTGCCGAAGATCGCAGCCGCGCCGGCGCCACCGACGGTTACGGTGTTCGAGCCGTCGGCGGCCCCTTGCAGGTCGATGCGGTTGCCCGAGCCAGCGACGGTGACGCCGGTCACGCCCTGGGCCGTCAGTTGCGACTGGATATAGGCGCGGGCTGTTGCCGCATCGGGCGCGTTGGCGCCAGTGAGGTTGATGCTGGCTGTACTGGCGCCGTTGCTGATGGTGATAGGCGCGGATGGGACGCCGGTGCTTGAGGTGAGACCGAATGCCGTATTGATGGAGCCGCCACCATCGACGTCGCCATCGACAGCGCCGATCGTCAGGTTGCTGCCGGGCCCT
>JAEUMC010000566.1 GCA_016793415.1 Devosia sp.
ACCGGCAGTAATTCGTCGATCGTTTACATGCCCTTGCCTTCGGACGATCCGCGCCAACGTCGCCCCGATATTTCGCTGGCCCGCGAAAAGCTCGGATGGTCGCCCACTGTGGCGCTCGAAGAAGGAATGGCCCGCACCATCGATTATTTCCGCACCGTGGTGGCGGTCTGAGCATGCGGGTCGCAGTCATCGGAGGCGCCGGCTATATCGGCAGCCACGCCGCGAAGGCGCTGGCCCAAGCCGGCCATGAGCCTGTTGTTATCGACAATCTGTCGACCGGGCACCGGGAAGCCGTGCGGTGGGGGCCATTGCACCAGGTCGATATCCGCGATCGAGCGGCCCTGAGGGCGGCCTTCGCCACCATCAGACCCGAAGCCGTGATGCACTTTGCCGCGCTCGCCTATGTCGGGGACTCGATGTGTGATCCGCTCGCCTACTACGACACCAACGTGGCAGGCACCGTGTCGCTGCTCGCAGCGATGCGGGAAACAGGTTGCTCAAGGATCGTGTTCTCGTCCTCGTGTGCCACCTACGGCGTTCCGGATACTCTGCCGATCACCGAGAGCTCGCAGCAGCGGCCCACCAACCCCTATGGTGAGACCAAGCTCGCGTGCGAGCGGCTGCTGCATTGGACGGGCGTCGCCCATGGCACGAGCTGGATGGCACTGCGCTACTTCAACGCCGCCGGTGCCGACCCTGAAGGCGAGATCGGTGAGACACACGAGCCCGAGCCGCACCTGATACCCCTGGCGCTCCGCGCGGCCGCAGGCAGTGGGGGCGCGCTCAAGGTCATGGGCACCGACTACCCGACGCCGGACGGCACGGCGTTGCGCGACTATGTCCACGTCTCCGACCTCGCAAATGCGCACGTGCTGGCTCTCAAGCACCTCGCCGATGGTGGCGCGTCCGGGGCTGTCAATCTTGGTACCGGCACGCCACACAGCGTGCTCGGCGTGATCCGCACGGTCGAGGCGGTCACCGGGCGCACGGTGCCGCACGAGCTGGCCGATCGCCGGCCAGGCGACCCCCCGGAGCTCTGGGCCGATGCCAATCTTGCCCGCTCGCTGCTTGGCTGGTCGCCGCGCTACCCCTCACTCGACCAGATGGTCGAAACTGCCTGGGCATGGATGGCAAAAACGCGCTGATTTACCTGCATTTGCATGCTCCTCGCGCTAAGCTCCGGCTCTATCGGAGCGAGTGATTCAAATGAGCATTTCCTACGACGCCATCCTTGCCGACATGGTCACTGTCGCACGCGAGGCGGGAGCCCTGACGCTGGGGTATTTCAAGCGCTTTCGCGACATTGAGATCGGCATCAAGGGGCCGGCGGATTTCGTCTCCGATGCCGACAAGGAATCCGAGCTGCTGATCAGGAAATTCCTGTTCGAGCGCTATCCGGACTGGAGCTTTACCGGCGAGGAGTTCCCGCCGGTCGACAAGGCCGACCAGGAGTATCGCTGGCTGGTCGACCCGATCGACGGCACCACCAACTTCATCAACGGCATGCACTACACCATCTCGATCGCGCTGCGCCGCGGCAGCGAGACGGTGATCGGCGTGCTTTACAACCCGCCGGCCGACGAAATGTTCACCGCCATCGTGGGAGAGGGGAGCTTTCTCAACGGTGAGCGGCTGCAGGTCTCCGAGCAGACCGATATCGGGTTGATGAACATCGGCACGGGCCTCCCGACCCCCGGCCCGTCGCTCTATCCGGGCGCCTATGAACGGCTCGACGCCATTCGCGCGCCGGTCGGTGCGGTACGCATCGTCGGAAGCGCCGCCAATTCCTGCGCCTATGTCGCGATGGGGCGGCTCACCGGCTATTACGAGGAAACCGGCTTCACCGACACCGCGGCCGGTATCCTGTTCGTCCAGGAGGCCGGCGGCATCGTCACCGACTGGTGGGGCAGGGGCCCGGAATACTACGAGCAGACCGGCGCCATGATCGTCGCCAACAAGGCGACCCATGCGTACCTGATCGACAAGCTGAAGGATGTGCCGAAGAAGGAGACGAGGCACCCGAAGGGCGTGTGAAGCTCTACTCAACTGAGAGAGACGGCCCCCTCCCATCCTCCCCCATGAAGGGGGAGGTGCCC
>JAEUMC010000605.1 GCA_016793415.1 Devosia sp.
GCCGGCAGGCAGGTGAGAAAAGTCCAGGCCGGGTAAGTCGGCGAGCGACAGATCAACGAGACCGATCCAGGCCGATTTCGACGGCGTGGCGTCGAGCCGGGGCAAGACGAGGAGTTCGCGGGCGCGGGTGGCCGCGACATACCAGAGCCGGATGCGTTCGCGGTCCAACTCCTCCTTTTCCGCCTGGCGGGTGGTTTCGTAGCCCTCGGGCGTGACACCCAGGACCGGGCAATAAAATGTCTCGGTCTGGCGGTCGATGACGGCGCTGTCGGGCGCCATGACCCCGGTCATGGTGTTGATTGGAATGACGATCGGCCATTCCAGCCCCTTGGCCCCGTGCATGGTGAAGAGCGCAACCGCTTCCTCCTGGGCATCGGGCCGTCCCTCGACGGCGCGGGCCTCGTCGGACCACGCCGCTGTCATCGCCTCGGCGAAGGCGCGCAAACCGCGCACGGCGTAGCCAGTCGACAGGCTGAGATAGAGATCGACATTGGCGAGCGCGCGCTCGGCCTGGCCGCGATGGCGCTCAAGGAGGAGTGGGCGGATGCGCATCACGTCGACTGCCTGCGAGAGCAGTTCGTGCGGAGTCGTGCTGTTGCCGCGCCGGGAGCGCGACTGCAGTCGCTCAATGACTTCGCGCGCAAGCGGGTGCGCGATAACGGCAGGGTCGACGCTGAGATCGAGACGCGGAATCCGATTTGGCTGTTCCTCAGAACGCGGAAGCGCCCAGATGATGTCCAGCAGTTCTTCTTCGGTGAGGCCGACCAGAGGCCCACGCAGCAGCGCGCCGAGCGCCAGCGTATCGCGGCGATCGGCCAGAACGCGGGTCAGCGCGATCAGGTCCTGGATTTCCTGGCGGCGGAACAGTCCCTTGCCGGCTTGGGTCGCGACAGGGATGCCGCGGCGCTCCAGGGCTTCCTCATAGCGCCACAGCTCAGCGCCGGTTGGCGCCAGCAAGGCGATGTCGCCCGGCTGACAGGGGCGCTCCGCGCCGCTACGACGGTCGATGATGGGGTGGTTTTCGATCAGCCGGGCGCACAGCTCGGCGATGGCGTCGGCTTCGGCGTCGCGCTGCTGTTCGGCGCTGGCCTTGCCGTTTTCGTCGGCCACGGCGATGTCGAGGGCCGCCACGCACAGCTCGCTCCTATCATCATGGAACGGGTCGAGGGCGGTGAAGCCCGGCTGCCCGTCGGCCGAGAGCACAGCCTCGAAGCGCTCGTTCACGAAGGTGAGGATCGAGGCGCAGGAGCGGAAGTTCGTGGCGATCGACAGGAGGCTGTCGGGGTCCTGAGCGCGGAAGGCGTCGCGCGCCTGCACATAGGCGCCGACATCGGCACCCCGGAAGCGATAGATCGCCTGCTTCGGGTCGCCCACCAGGAAGAGTGCGCCCGGCCGGATGCGGAAGCGGGTCCAGTCGTCATCGCCATCGACCGGCTCGCCACACAGCCGCCAGAAGATTTCGGTTTGCAGGGGATCGGTGTCCTGAAACTCGTCGACGAGGACATGGGCGAAACGCTGTCCCAGCGCCTGGCGCACGGCATCATGGTCGCGCAGCAAGTTGCGCGCGGC
>JAEUMC010000610.1 GCA_016793415.1 Devosia sp.
TCAGGCTGGAATAGGCATAGACGTCCGGCCCGAGGATCAGAGCCATCCGATAGACCTCGTTGGAGAAGCCTGCGACCATGGCCAGCGCAATGAGGTAGCCGATCGCCCAGCCAAGCGGTTGCGCCAGCAATGTGACGATGGCGATCTCACCCAGGAGCAGGGAGGAGACCTCGCCGCGGGTGAAGCCGAGCACCCGCAGGCTGGCCATTTCCCGCCCCTGTTCGGAGAGCGAGATGCGGGCAAAGTTGTAGACGACCCCGAAGGCGATCAGGCCTGCGAGGCCGACAAGCACCCCCATCATGACGAACAGGTTCTGGACTTGAGTCTTGCGGAACTGTTTCAGGGCAATCGACTGCAGCGCGATATAGCCGGCCGAGGGGGTCCGCTTGAGCACCGAGAAGAGGTTCGCCTGCTGCACCGGGTCGATCATCAGGTTTGCCCCCGATATCGCGGTGCCGTCACCGACCAGCAGGTTCAGCGCGTCCAGCTCCATGTAAGCGCCGAGCCCCATGAAGCCTTCCACCACGTCGCTTATCGGAGCCGAGAACTCACGTCGGTCTCCTTCCAGCAACCGGATCCACACCCTACCGCCCGCCGACACGGCAAGGATGTCGGCGAGCGTTTTCGACAGAACCAGCCCGCTCTCGGGCAGGGGAACGCCACCGCCCTTCTCGTCGATGACGCGGCTGAGATCAGTATCGAGAGGGCGGCCGATGATCGCGACACGACGGCTGATCTGGCCGCTGCTGATTTCGACGCCTACTGCCCGGTAGGGTTCGGCCCGGATTACGCCGGGCAGGCGCTCCACCGCAAACAGCGCCGACAAGGTGCTGTGGCTCTGCAATGCCAGCGTGGCATCCTGCCGGTCTGCCCGGTTGAAGCTCAGCTGGATCATGTGCTCCATGGCGCCGACCGTCCAGAGCGAACCGACGAGGATCGCGACCGAGAGCGCAACGCCGAGTATGCCGCCGGCGCTTCGCCACGGCCATCGCAGCAGGTGTCGCAGAGCAACGACGGTGGTCTGTCGCAGGGGAAACGGCGACTTCAGCCCGTTCCCGACGACCTTGCGGTAGTCCGGCGGCGCCGGCGGCGACATGGCCACCGCCGGGGGCAGCCAGGCCGCCTTGCGTACCGCGTTGACGGCCCCGGCAATGCCGGCGCCCATGGTCGTTCCAGCCGCGAGCGCATAGGTGGCCGGGTCGCGGCTGAAGAGCAGCAGTGGGAAGCTGTAGAACTTGGCGTAGAGAAGGGTCAGCTGGGTACCCAGCCAATACCCGCCGATGAAGCCGACAGCACACCCCACCAGCGCGATCAGCAGCACAAGCTCGACATAGTGCCAGGCAACTGTCCAGCTTGAATACCCGAGCGCCTTCATCAACCCGATCTGCTCGCGCTCAAGCGAGATCAGCCGTGACAGTGTGATGTTGACCAGGAATGCCGCCACCAGCAGAAACACCGGGGGCAGCATCTGGCTCATGGCCTGCAGCCCGATGAGCTCGGACTCGAGAAACACATGCGAAATCTGCTGGTCGCGTCCGTAGGCTCCGCGCCCGCCATAGGGGGCCAGCAGTTCGTCGAGCGTTTCGATCGCCTGCGGCTGCGAAGCGCCGGGCAGCAATCTGAGCGACAGGTTGGAGAATGCGCCCTCGAGGCCATAAGCGGCGGACAGCTCGGCTTCCTGCATCCACAATATGCCGAAGCGGTGCTCATCGGGCAGCATCTCGCCCGGAGCCATGGCATAGATGAAATCCGGAGACAGTGCGATGCCGGTGATGGCGATGGCGCGCAGCTTGCCATTGATCAGCACCTTGACGGAGGAGCCGGGGATCAGGGCATTTGACCGGGCAAAGACCTCGCTGACCACCGCCTCGCCCGGTCCGTCAGGCAAGCGTCCGTTGCGCAGGTAAAGGCGGTTGAGCTGTGGCGCGCCGATCCGCGGCAGTGAAACGAGGAGAACCGACGCAGGCTCGGACACTCCCTCGATGTCTGCCGTTGCAACCCGCTCGATGCGGCCTTCGACCGCCAGTACTCCGTCGATTTCCGCAACCTGATCGAGCAGCGGGAGTGGCGCCCGGGTCACGGCCGCAAAGACATCGGCAAAGCGGTGCGTCTCGTAATAGGCGTCCCGGGTATTGGCGAGCGACTGGTAGGTACCCACGCCGATGATCATCGTTGCAACGCCGGCCGCCATGACCAGCGCAATGGCGATCACCTGCGCCCACAGACGTCGCAGTTCCCGGAACAGCTTGATATGCAGCGCGCGCATCGCGTCACCAGCTCACTTCCGCGGGAGACTTGCGGGTGGCGTTGACTTCCGACGCGGCAATCCGGCCGTCGGCGAACTGTACGACCCGATGGGCGATCTGCCTGATCGCCACATTGTGCGTGATGACGAGCGTGGTGGTACCGAGCTCCTCGTTCACCTTGGTCAGGGCTTCGAGCACCAGGACGCCGGTTTTGGAGTCGAGCGCTCCGGTCGGCTCGTCGCACAGCAGCAGGTCGGGGCGTTTGGCGATGGCGCGGGCAATCGCCACGCGCTGCTGCTCGCCACCTGAAAGCTGGGCCGGAAAATGGTCGAGGCGATCGCCCAGCCCGACCAGTTCGAGCGCCTGTTCGGGCCGCATCGGGTTGCGGGCGATCTCGGTGACGAGCTGCACGTTCTCCTTGGCCGTCAGGCTGGGGACCAGGTTGTAGAACTGGAAAACGAAGCCGACATGGTCGCGGCGATAGCGGGTGAGGCGCCTCTCCGAGGCACGGGTCAGCAGGTCGCCGCTGAACCAGACGTCGCCCGCCGTCGGAGTATCGAGGCCGCCGGCGATGTTCAGGAAGGTTGACTTGCCCGATCCGGACGGCCCGAGGATGACGACGAACTCGCCCGATGATGCGCTGAAGTCTACTCCCTTGAGCGCCTGCACCTCGACATCGCCCATGCGATAAATCTTGGTCAGCCCCTTGGTCAGGAGCAGTCCCTCGGATGTCGCGCTGGTGCGTTTGTCGTGCATGCGCCATCCTTGCCGCGATCGGCAGGTCAGCCGTTGATCTCGATCAAACGTCGCGCGCCTGGCTCAGGCGCAGGTCCATCCCATGTCTGCCGGCAGCACGACGCCGTTGATGTGACGGGCTTCGTCGGAGGCGAGGAACAATACGAGGTTGGCGATATCGATCGGTTCGAGCATCCCGGGGTTCACCGCGTGATATGCGCCGAGCCGGCCAAGCGCGGCCTGGTCGAGACGCGACTGGTCGACGCTCTGCATGATGTTGGTGGTCACTCCGCCCGAGGCCACTACATTGCAGCGCAGGCCGGCTTTCGCGTACTGGAATGCCGTGCTGCGCGTGAGGCCGATGAGCCCATGCTTGGACGCGGTGTAGGCCGCGCCGGCTGACCCTCCGCCGAGGCCGGCGACGGATGCGATGTTGATGATGGCGCCGCCGCCCTGCTCAAGCATCAGCGGCACGGCGCGGCGCATGGCGAACATCGGTCCGTCGAGATTGACTGCGAGCACCCGCCGCCACGTTTCATCGTCGACATCGGCGACCGACGCGAACAGGTCCATGACGCCGGCATTGTTCACCAGGATGTCGATACGACCGAATTCGGTGACCGCGCGATCGACCATTCCCGAACACTGGACCTCGTTCGACACATCGACACTCACCGGCACGATGCTGCCGCCGATCGCACTCGCGGCCGCTGTCACAGCCTCGCCATGCCAGTCGGCGGCAATGAC
>JAEUMC010000613.1 GCA_016793415.1 Devosia sp.
GCCGAACACCTTGAGGTGCCTGATGGCGTCGAGCCCAAGCTGGCCCAGGCCCATGATGCCCACCGTCGCGTCCCAGGCCGGCGCCGGGTACAGCTGCCGCCACTGCTTTGCCGCCTGGTCGCGCTTGAAGCGCGTCATCAGCCGCTGGTGCATGGTGACCTGCGAGACGACATAGTCGCTCATCCGCTGCGTCAGGTCCTCGTCCATGAAGCGGGCGATCGGCACGTTCCTGGGGCGCGATGGGTTGCGCAGCAGCGCATCGACGCCGGCGCCCAGCGACAGGATCGCCTTGAGCTTATGGAGGCCCTCAAATGCATCGGGCTTGGGCTTCCAGATGAAGATGTACTCCACCTCGTCCGGATCGTAGCTGTCGGCGCGCGTCACCACCTTGCGGCCGGGCAGGGCGGCGGCAAAGCCATCGGCCCAGCGCCGCTCGTTGAAATCGGCCAGGTGCAGCAGCAAGGTCATCGGTCGTCTCCCCAAAACAAACGAGCCGCACCAGTGGCGCGGCTCGAAATCAAACGGACCTCAGTCGAGGATCAATGGCTGGCAGCGGGCGCTTCTGCCGCCGGCGCCTCGGCGGCCGGGGCCTCAGCGGCAGGGGCTGCCTCTGCAGCAGGCGCAGCAGCGCCTTCGGCCGGCGCGGCAGCACCCTCGGCCGGGGCAGCAGCGCCCTCAGCAGCCGGCGCGGCTTCTGCGGCGGGGAACGGCACCGGCGACGGCGACAGCGTCTGCAGGTAGGCGAGGATGTTGGCGCGCTCCTGCGGATCCTTGACGCCCGCAAAGCTCATCTTGGTGCCCGGGGTGTAGGTCTTGGGCGAGGTCAGGAACGCATTGAGGTTCTCATAGGTCCAGGTGTCGCCATTGGCCTTGTGGGCCAGCATGCCATCCGAATAGGCAAAGCCCTCGTGGCTGCCTTCGACGCGGCCGACGACGCCGTAGAGCAGCGGGCCGGTCTTGTTGGATTCGCCTTCACCGAAGTTGTGGCAGCTCGAGCACTTCTTCACCGAGGCCTGGCCGGCGGTGGCGTCGGCACTGGCGAGCAGCACGCCCAGCGGCACGGCCGGAGCCTCCGGCTCGGCGGCGGCGCCACCGTGCTCGCCACCGGCAACCTCTGCCTCAGCCAGGGTGAGACCCGGCCCGCGACCTTCGATCGGGTGATAGATGGCCTCTGCCAGGAACCCCACGCCCATGACGAACAGGAGGGTACCGAGAACGGCGCCGATGATTTTGTTGAGTTCGAAGGAATCCATCGCGGGTATCTTTAGCCTTTGACGCCGGTTTGATGAGCGGCAGAACAGCGATAGGCCATAGCTGGCCAACCCCGGCGCTTCAAGCCCTGTCCCGACGCGGGCGGAAGATAGTCTGTCCCTATCGGTGGTGCAACGGGGCAAAGCGCGCTGCGACAACAGGGCGAGATCAGCAAAGGTGGCAGACCTTTCCGGTTCGATCCCGCGCCAAAACAAGCACTTGGAGCAAAAGTGCGGTGTCGCCGCATACGATTCTGCTGCACCGGAAACAGGATGATCCCGCTCAACATTGACTTGCCGCGAGCCGGGTCGCATTAAGGCGCGCCACAAAGCGGGGCAGGAACAGTTTCGGACTGTTCCGGTTCGACCCCGCGGCCAGAAAAGACCGGTTCGGAGCACAGCACATGTCCAGAAAGATCGCGTTCCAGGGTGAGCCCGGCGCCTTCAGTCATGCGGCGGCACATGCGCTGTTTCCCGCAGACGAGGCGCTGCCCTGCACCACGTTCGAGGACACCATCGCGGCGGTGCAGAACGGCGATGCCGAGTTCGGCGTCGTGCCGGTGGAGAATTCGCTCTATGGCCGCATCACCGACATCTATCACCTGCTGCCCAAGAGCGGCCTGTTCATCACCGGCGAGCACTTCCTGCGCGTCGAAATGAACCTGCTTGGCGTGCCGGGCGCCACGCTCAGCGACATCAAGGCGGTGCAGTCGCTCTCCGTGGCCCTGGGCCAGTGCCGCAAGTTCATTGCGAAGCACAAGCTCAAGACCATCAACGGCGTCGATACTGCCGGCTCGGCCCGCGAGATCGCCGAAAAGGGCGACAAGTCGGTGGGCGCCATCGCCTCGCTGTTCGCCGCCGAGGTTTATGGGCTGAGCGTGCTCGCCCAGAACATCGAGGATGCGGCGCACAACACCACGCGCTTCCTGGTGATTTCGAAGACGGCGGAGGAGCCTGCCGCCGATGCGGGCAAGGTGAAGACCACCTTTGTCTTCCGGGTGCGCAACGTGCCGGCGGCGCTCTACAAGGCGATGGGCGGCTTTGCCACCAACGGCGTCAACATGACCAAACTCGAGAGCTACATGCTCGATGGCTCGTTCACTGCCACCCAGTTTTACGCCGATATCGAGGGCCATCCGTCGGATCGGTCGGTGCAGCTTGCCTTCGAGGAGCTGAAGTTCTTTACCGACCACTTCCACGTGCTGGGCGTCTACAAGGCTGCGTCGGCGGCCTGATGCCTTCATTCTGAGCCTGTCGCAGGATCAGTAGAAGTCGTCGTCCTCATCGGCGCCGATGGTGAGGCCGCCGGCGTCCACGCCCCAGTCGAGATCATCGGATTTATCGTCTTCGCGCCGAGCCTCGGCCTCGAGGATCTGCTGCTCGAATGCCGGCAGATAGAGTGGCGCGCCGACTTCGCGGATGGTGGCGCGCTGCATCTGGCTGAGCGCAATGAGTTCGTGGGGAACGCGGACTGACTTCAACATGACAAGCCTCCTTCAGGCTCGTGAAGTCCTTAGAATGCGCTCCAGTTTGTTAACAAGGTCTGAGGGATGCGTTCAGGGTGGGACAGTGCCTAGGCTCCGAGCCCTGCATCCTGCTTCAATGCGCTCAGCAGATACTTGAGCCCGGCAACGTTCCGGCTGGCTTCAATACGCGGCCCCATCTGCTCGGCTGAAATCGCGATGCTCTCGCTCAGCGCCTCGAGCGCCCATTCGATCTGGAACAGGTCGCGGCGCATGTCGTGACCGGGGGCGAGGTTGTCGATCAGCCGATCGCAAAGCTCGAGCGCCTCGCCCAGCCGCCGGTGCGTCCTGTCCGCCTCGCGCTGCATCAGCGCGCTGACCTGCGTTCGGCCGCGCGCCGCGTCGCGATACTCGTCGGCGGTGATGTTCCAATGCCGGATCATCCCCTGCAGCAGCGCAATATGACGCCGCGCCTCGGCTTCGTCGTTGCTGCCTCTCGCGATCATTGTCGCCTCCATGCCTGCGCAGGGCAATAACGGCGACCGGGGCAGGCGGGTTGCATCGCTGGCCCCTCCGATCGGAGGGAGCGGCACGCCCCTGGCTTCGCCATGGTGACGACGCGGGGGCTCCGCCTCGCTGCGGCGAGCCAGACGAAACCGAGATCGAGATGAAGACGACAAGCCCCTCGCGCGACGGGCGCCGGCCTCGCGCCATCCACTGGCTGGCGGCATGGTGGCAGCGCCGCCGCCTCCGTATCGCCATGCAGCACATCGCTGCGCTCAGTCCCGAATTCAGGCGCGACCTCGGCCTCGATGACGCGACGCTTGAGGACCTGATCGCGCATGAGGCGTGCGGAGAGCTCGCTGCGGCGCGGCGGGCGGTGTTCGGCTCCGGTGCGGCCGCGCCGGAAGCTTGCGCGCCCGCGACCGGCCTATGACGCAGCCGACGACCCCGGCCTTGCGTTTGCCGCGATCCTCTTCCATATAGGCGACGGGAGGTTGGTGCGGACGTGTTCCTCGCCAACCGGGTCAGGACCGGAAGGTAGCAGCCCCAACGAGACCTTCACGGGTCGTTGCCAGCCTCCTACTTCCCACATCTTTCTGACCGGCCGCTCCGCTTTTCGCGGCATGAACTTTTGCGATCCGCGCTGCCGGTCGCTATATGCTGTGCATGGCTGACGGAATGTTCCCCGACGATCCCCCCGTGCCCGCGACCGACGCGGCGAAGTCGCCTTATCTGGTGCTGGCGCGCAAGTACCGGCCGCTGAGCTTTGCCCAGCTCATCGGCCAGGATGCGATGGTGCAGACGCTCCGGAACGCCTTCAAGTCAGGCCGCATCCACCACGCCTTCATCCTCACTGGCGTCCGCGGCGTCGGCAAGACCACGACCGCGCGCATTCTCGCCCGCGCCTTCAACTACGAAGACGAGACCGGCCGCCATCCGACGCTCGATTTCGACAAGGAAGGCATCCACGACCGCGCCATCATCGAAGGCCGCCATGTCGACGTGGTCGAGATGGACGCCGCCTCGAACACCGGCATCAACGACATCCGCGAGATCATCGACTCGGTGAAGTACGGCCCGGTTTCGGCGCCTTACAAGGTCTACATCATCGACGAAGTGCACATGCTCTCGACCGCCGCCTTCAATGGGCTGCTGAAGACGCTCGAAGAGCCGCCGCCATATGTGAAGTTCATCTTCGCCACCACCGAGATCAGGAAGGTGCCGGTCACCATCCTCTCCCGCTGCATGCGCTTCGATCTGCGCCGCGTGCCGCCCGAGACGATGACGGCGCACCTCATCGATCTGCTCGGCCGCGAAAACATCGGCTACGAACCGGAAGCGCTGGCGATGATCGTGCGCGCCGGCGAAGGCTCGGTGCGCGACAACCAATCTCTGCTCGACCAGGCCATCAGCCATGGCGACGGCAAGGTGACGACAGCGACCGTCAAGGCCATGCTCGGTTTGGGCGACCGCGCCCGTACCATCGACCTGTTCGAGGCGCTGATGGCGGGTCGCATCGGCGATGCGCTGGGTAACCTCCGCGAACTCTACGACGCCGGCGCCGATCCGCAGACCATCATCGCCGACCTCTGCGATTTCACCCACCTGGTCACCCGCATCAAGGTGGTGCCGGCAGCCGCCGACGATGTGTCGCTGACTCCCGACGAACGCAGCCGCGGGGCGCAACTGGCGCAGAAGCTCGGCATGCGCGCCCTGAGCCGCTGCTGGCAGATCCTCTTCAAGGGCTACGACGAGGTGCAGCAGGCCGGCAACGCCCTGCAGGCGGCCGAAATGGTGCTGGTCCGTCTTGCCTACGCGTCTGACCTGCCGACTCCGGACGAGTTGATCGCCAAGCTCGGCAACCTGCCGCCGCCGGCCCAGCCGCAAACGGCGCCGGTGGCGCGCGGCAATGGCGGCGGCGGCCCCTCGGCGGCCCTGCAATATCAGCCCCA
>JAEUMC010000614.1 GCA_016793415.1 Devosia sp.
CAGCAGCTCGAACTGCACGAGGGCCGGGTGAGCGCTCACTGATAGTAGTTCCGCGGCCAGGCATGGGCGCCCAGTTGCGCGAGCAACTCCGAGGGGAATGGCGCACCATCGGCGTAAGCGACGTTGGCATCCACCTCCGCCGGGCTGTGCATGCCGGGGATGACGGTCGCAACCTCCGGGGCACTGAGCCCGAAGCGCATCGCAGCCTCGGCGAGGGTCGGGAAATACGGCGCGCAAAGCTGCTTCAGCAGCTCGACGCGCGCCAGCGTCTGAACGAAGCGATCGCCGCGGAACAGTTGGTGCGGCACCGATCCCTCGCGCCAGCCGGCATAGGTCCCGGCGGTCCAGGCTCCCGACAGCGATCCGGAATCGAGCGGGACGCGGCCGATGAAGGCGGGAGGATGATCCGGTGCGGCTCGAAACAACCGCTCCGCCGGGCGCTGCTCGAACAGATTGAAGATCACCTGCTGCGACGTCACGAGGCCGAGGCGCGCCAGGTCGATGCCGTCGTCGGGGCGGTAGTCGCGCAGCGACACCCCGATCCGATCCACCTTGCCCTCGAGCCTCAGGGCATTGAGCGTTTCCAGCCAATCGAGTTCGGTGACGCCGTCGGCGACCCAGCAATGGAGTTGCAGCAGGTCGATGCGCTCGACCTGCAGTCGCCTGAGCGAGGCCTCGATCGACGCTCGCAGGTACCAGGCGGGGTAGCGCCCGCGCATCGGCGGGCGCTCCTCTTCCGGGCTCGGCCAGACCGTCGGTTGGACCTTGGTCGCCACATAGATCCGACTGTGCCGCCACTGCCGGACCGCTTCGCCCACCACGGTTTCGGAGCGGCCCTTGCCATACATCTGGGCCGTGTCGACGAAGTTGATGCCGCGCTCAAAGGCGTGATGCAGGGTGCGGATCGACTCCGCATCGCTTGCCTCGCCCCAATCGCCACCGATCTGCCAGGCGCCGAAGCCGATCTCGCTTACCTGCCAGCCGGTATCCCCGAAGCGGCGATAGCGCATCGCTACGAAACCAGCGGAAACAGCTCGGTATCGAGCAGATCGCCGACGGCAAAACCTCGATCGTCGGTGACAATGTGGGGCTTGCCATCGTAGCGGGTGCCGTCGGGCATGTAGATGATGGCGAAGGCTTCGCGCGTGCCGTCGGACTTGTTGGGGCCGGCATAATGGAAGGTCAGCCCGTTGTGGAAGGTGGCGCTGCCCGCCTTGAGCGGCCGCGGCACCGGCTTCACCGGCCGCAGATGCGGGGCGTAATCGAACAGATCCTGCGGATCGCTGAGATCGACGGCGGGCTGCGGCCCGAGCGAATGGGTGCCCTCGACAAAGGCCATGCAGCCATTGTGGGTGGTCGCATCCTTGAGCGCGATCCAGATGGTGGTCTGGTGCCAGCGGTCGACATGCGGCCAGTACACCGCGTCCTGATGCCAGGGCGTACGGTTGTTGCCCTTCATCGGCTCCTTGAACAGGGCCTGGTCGTGCCAGATGCGCATGGGGCGTCCCTCAAGGCGCATCGCGATACGACCGAGGGCGGCGGACAGCGCGTAGCGGGCAACGTCTGGATGGCGTTGCCAAAGATTCACCTTTTGATTGAAGATCTTCTCGTAAGTCGCTTGTGTTCCAGTCTTTGGCCGGTCGGGCGCCTCGTTGGTCTCTATCGCCACCGCGTTGACCACGGCGCCGCGCATGGCATCGAGCACCGGTCCGGTGATCACTTCATCCAACTGGATGAACCCGTCCCGACGATACTGGTCGATCTGCTCCTGGGTGAGCGGATAGTCCGGGATGGTGAGAGTGTCGTGCATGGCATCCTCCCGCATTGCACTGTCTGACGGGAACACTCGCACCGGCCAACCCGGGCTGTCTTGGACTGATCGGCCTGGGCTGTTGAACGAACCCGCGACCGCCTATCCGACGAATGGCAGGGCTCCACTCGCCACCAAATCCGTGCTTAACATACTACCATACCGCGTTCGCGGACCGCTCAGTCACAGCCATCCCGTAGGAATATCCGATGCCTCACAAACTCCAGGTGCTCACTCCCGAGCAGGCGCAGCACTTTGTCGAGAAGGGCTATGTGCTGGTCAAAGGCTGCCTTGATCGGGACCTGGCGAAGCAATGGACGGCCGAGGCCTATACCCGCCTCGGCTACGATCCGGTCGACCGCTCGACCTGGAAGAAGGATATCGTCTGGATGGACCGCAACCACGTGCGGTCGATCAAGGAGATGTCGCCCAAGGCATGGGGCGCGCTGTGCGACGTGACCGGCGGCGAGGATCGCATCGATCACAAGATCATGGAGATCGAGTCGCAGCACTTCACCACGATCAACTCCACCGAATGGTCCGATGCCTTCATCGTCAACTTCCGCCGCGGCGCCGACAAGCCGTGGATGAAGCCCTCGCCGGAGGCCGGCGGCTGGCACAAGGATGGCAGCTTCTTCCGCCATTTCCTCGATAGCCGCGAGCAGGGACTGCTGACCGTGGTCTACTGGTCCGATGTCGGCCACAAGGGTGGCGGCACCTTCATCGCGCCCGACTCGATCAAGCACGTGGCGCGCTACCTCGCCGATCATCCGGAGGGCGTCGATCCGTCCTTCGATTTCGGCCACCTGATCGACAGGTGCGAGGAGTTCGTCGAGGTCACCGGCGAAGTCGGCGACTTCATCATCCTGCATCCCTACATGCTGCATGCCTCGTCGAACAACCACTCGCCCAACGTGCGCTTCATGACCAACCCGCCGGTGGTGCTGAAGGATCCGATGAACTTCAACCGCGAGGATCCCGCGGAGTTTTCGCTGATCGAGCGCGCGACGCTGCACGGCCTCGGGGTCGACCGCTACGATTTCCGTCCCACCGGCCCGCGCGACGAGCAGTGGACGGTGATCGGCTAGCCCCCTTCCCCGCCGCGCATGTCATAATGGCGGCCTCGAATCTCGGAGGCCGCCCACTATGCATGTCGGACGTTCATACCGGCTGGTCGACTTTGCGGTCTGGTCTCGGCGTGGCGCGCTCTACGTGCTGATCGTCAGCCTCGTGGCGGTGGCTGCCTACAGCCTGCCGCCGCTGGCCGGCTTTTCCATCCCCTGGGCGATCGTGGCGGTGCTCGGCACCAGCGTGGCGCTGGTTGCCGGGTTCAAGAACGGCCAGGTGCTGCAGCGCAGTTCAGATGCATTGCAAGCCTTCGCCCAGATTGCCGCGATCAGCCGACTGCTGGCGACGCTGTGCTGCGATTTCCTCGACAAGGACACGGCGCGACGGGTGATCCTGAGGCACCTCGCCTGGCTCACGGCGCTTCGCTACGCGCTGCGCCGGCCGATGCCGTGGGAAACGGTGGGCAAAGGCGCCAACCGGGCGTTCCGCCGCCGCTACTACCAGATTCAGGAGGATATCTCGACGCTGCCCGAGGCGCTGCGGCCGTTGCTCGGCGCGGATGCCGACGCCATTGCCGCGCGTCCGCAGCCGGCACTGGCGCTGTTGCAGCAGCAAGGCGAGGAGATCAATGCGCTGCTCAGGCAAAGCGCGGTCCCCACCCAGGTCTATTCCGAGCT
>JAEUMC010000620.1 GCA_016793415.1 Devosia sp.
TCGACAGCTTCATGGTGGTGGTGTTCGGCGGCGTCGGCAACCTCTGGGGCACGCTGATCGGCGCGGTGTCGCTCGGCGTGGCCAACAAATTCCTCGAGCCCTATGCCGGCGCAGTGCTCGCCAAGATCGCCATCCTGATCCTCATCATCCTCTTCATCCAGCGGCGACCACGCGGGCTGTTTGCCCTCAAGGGCCGGGCGATTGAATCATGATCACGCAAATGCTGTTCCGCGCGCTCGACAAGAAGGCCATCTGGCTGGTCGTGGCGCTGGTGTTCATCGCTGTCGCCATTCCGGTCGCCAACCTGGTGATCCCCGAGGGCAACCCGCTACACCTGCCCAACTACATGGTGCCGCTGCTCGGCAAGTATCTGAACTATGCGCTGCTGGCGCTCGCGCTCGATCTGGTCTGGGGCTATTGCGGCATCCTGTCGCTGGGCCATGCTGCGTTCTTCGCGCTCGGCGCCTATGCCATGGGCATGTACCTGATGCGCCAGATCGGGGCGCGCGGCGTCTATGCCAATCCGGTGCTGCCCGATTTCATGGTGTTCCTGAACTACAAGGACCTGCCCTGGTTCTGGCACGGCTTCGATCTGTGGTGGTTCGCCTTCCTGATGGTGCTGTTCGTGCCGGGGCTCCTGGCCTTCGCCTTCGGCTGGTTCGCTTTCCGCAGCCGCGTCACCGGCGTCTACCTGTCGATCATTACCCAGGCGATGACCTACGCCCTGCTGCTCGCCTTCTTCCGCAACGATCTCGGCCTCGGCGGCAATAACGGGCTCACCGACTTCAAGGATATCCTCGGTTTCAACGTCCAGGCGGCGACCACCCGCGCCGCGCTGTTTGCGGCTTCCGCCCTGGCCCTGGCGCTGGCGGTGATCATCTGCTCGGCCATCGTCAATTCCAAGCTCGGCAAGGTCATGGTGGCGGTGCGCGACGCCGAAAGCCGCACCCGCTTCCTCGGCTGGCGCCCGGAGAACGTGAAGCTCTTCGCCTTCGTCGTCTCGGCCGTGCTGGCCGGTATCGCCGGCGCGCTCTACACGCCGCAGGTCGGCATCATCAACCCGGGCGAGTTCGACCCGGCCAACTCGATCGAAGCGGTGATCTGGGTGGCGGTCGGTGGCCGCGGCACGTTGATCGGCCCGATCATCGGCGCCGTGCTGGTCAATGCCGGCAAGTCGGTGTTCACCGGCGCCTTCCCCGATTTCTGGCTCTACTGCCTTGGCGGGCTGTTCATCTTCGTCACCCTGTTCATGCCCAAGGGCATTGTCGGGCTGTTCCAGAAGTTCAGGCCCCGCAAGGGCAAGGAGGCGTCCTCCGCCGCCGAAGCCGGCGAGGACCCTTCCACCCTGCCGCAGCCCAAGCCCGTGCCGGAGCCCGCCGAATGACCGACAAATCCGGCACCATGCTCTATCTCAACGGCGTCTCCGTCTCGTTCGACGGCTTCAAGGCGCTGAACCATCTCTCGATCATCGTCCACCCCGGCGAGATGCTGGCGATCATCGGCCCGAACGGCGCCGGCAAGACCACCATGATGGACATCATCACCGGCAAGACCCGCCCCGACGATGGCGAAGTCTATTTCGACGGCCGCACCGACCTGACCAAGCTCGACGAAGCGCAGATCGCCAATCTCGGCATCGGCCGCAAGTTCCAGAAGCCCACGGTGTTCGAAAGCCACACCATCTGGGACAACCTGGTGCTGGCGCTGAAGAAGCCGCGTGGCGTGTTCGCCGCCCTGCTCTACAGCCCGACCGCCGAGGACGAGGCCAGGATCGAGGAAATCCTCGACACTGTGCGCCTGACCTCCCGCAAGCACGAGCTCGCCGCCGACCTCAGCCATGGCCAGAAGCAGTGGCTGGAGATCGGCATGCTGCTGGCGCAGGACCCAAAACTGCTGCTGGTCGATGAACCGGTCGCCGGCATGACCGACGCCGAGACGGTCGAGACGGCCAAGCTGCTCAAACAGATCGCTACGACCCGCTCGGTGGTGGTGGTCGAGCACGACATGAGCTTCGTGCGCGAACTGGGCACCCGCGTCACCTGCCTCGCCGAGGGTTCGGTGCTGGCCGAGGGGTCGCTCGACCAGGTGAGCGCCAACCCGATCGTCATCGAGCGCTACCTCGGCCGATGATGCAATTGTTCACCCTCTATCCGCTCGTCGCCCTGCCCGCCCCTTCTGAGGGAGAAGGTGGCATGCAGCGCTGGATGGAGAATCTGCGACCTGGGGCTGCGCGACCGGGGCCTGGCGACGAGCGACTGGGCGCGCTGAAGCAGATCTCTCCATCCGGCCTCCCCGTTTCACCTTCGCCGGGACCGCTGTAGCGATGATCAGTTGCAGTAACGTCGGCGCCTCTTCAATATCCCCGGCGACCGCGCGACCAAACGCGCGGCTTGGGGGTAACCAAATGCATATTGTTGCAATTGTCGTCGGCATCATTGCTGCCGCTGGGGTCTGGTACTGGCGCGCCAAGGCCGCCAAGGAGGTTGTCGACGACGTCGGGAGTATGGTCGGCCGAGTGCAGGGCCGCATCCGGATGAACAACTTCAAGAAGAAGGCCGAGGGGTCGGCGCTCGCCTCGATCGAAGATCCGGCGCTCGCCGCAGCCGTCTTCCTCCACGCTCTCGCCAACGAGAAGCGCGACGCCCTCCACCTTGCCGAACCCAGGATACGCGAACAGATCAGCCGGATCGTCACCGATGCCGACCTCGACGAGGTCCTCTCCTACGCCCAGTGGGCGGCCCGTGACGTCGCCGACGCGCGCGACGTGGTGCGTCGGTTCAAGCCGCTGTGGCGGCAGAAGCTCACCCGCGAGGAACGCGCCGACCTCATCGTCATGGCCGAGAGCATCGCCGACCTGGGCGAGGCCAACGACCACAACCAGAAGCTGACCCTCGTGACGCTGCGCACGGCGCTTGGCCCGGAGCAGAACAGATGACCACCGCCCTCTCCATCCGCGACATCGGCCTCCACTACGGCGCGGCGCAGGCGCTGCGCGGCATTTCCATCGAGGCCAGGCCCGGACGGATCACGGCAGTGCTTGGCCGCAACGGTGTCGGCAAATCCTCGACGCTGCGCGCCGTCACCGGCATCAACAATGTTTCGTCGGGAGAGATCGTCTTCAACGACGAGGTGCTGAAGAAGGCTCCGCCCTACAAGCGCGCCCGGCTCGGCATCGGCTACGTGCCGCAGGGGCGCGAGATCTTCCCGCTGCTGACGGTGAAGGAGAACCTCGAGACCGGTTATGCACCGCTGAAATCGGCCGAGCGCAACGTCCCCGACTACATCTACGAACTGTTCCCGATCCTCAAATCCATGCTGGGCCGTCGCGGCGGCGACCTTTCGGGCGGCCAGCAGCAGCAGCTTGCCATTGGCCGGGCCCTGGTGACGCGACCCAAGGTGCTGGTGCTGGACGAGCCGACGGAAGGCATCCAGCCCTCGATCATCAAGGATATCGGCCGGGCGCTGCAGTTCCTGCGCGACCAGAAGGGCATGACCATTCTCCTCGTCGAGCAGTATCTGGACTTCTGCCGCGAGATCGCCGACGACATCTACATCATGGACCGCGGTGAAATCATGCATTCCGGCCCCGCCGCCGACCTCGACCTGCCCGAGGTCCGCCGGCATCTGATGGTGTGAGCGTGTCGGTAGTTGTGCTCGGTGCTCCCCCCAGCGTCCCCTCTCCCCTGAGGGGAGAGGGCCAGGGTGAGGGGTTCAGCGCCTCCGCCCGCTCTCGCTGGTGGCATGGCGGTTTGCTGCGGCATGGCGCATGGAGCACCGCTGAACCCCTCATCCGGCGCTGCGCGCCACCTTCTCCCCTCAGGGGAGAAGGGAAGATGGGGCCCCGCCGATGAGCGCAATTCAAGCCCTCCCCCGTCACCAGCGCGCCCGCGGCACCGGTCGCATCGCTACCCAGGTGCTCGACGGCCGCACCCGGCTGACCACGCTGTTTCAGGAAGGCTGCGCCAAGATCCGGCTGCCGCACACCCACGACCAGAGCCTCCAGGCGGTGTTGATCAACACCGCCGGCGGCCTGACCGGCGGCGATGATGTGGCGTGGGAAGCGAAAGCCGCGCCCGGCGCCCGAATGGTGCTCACCACCCAGGCCTGCGAGCGCGTCTATCGCTCGCTCGGCGACGACGCACGGGTCGCCACCCGGCTCGAGGTCGGCGCCGGCGCGCATCTCGACTGGCTGCCGCAGGAGACCATTGTCTACGAAGGCGGCCGGTTGAACCGCAGCCTCACGGTCGACCTGGCCCCCGATGCGAGCTTCTTTGCCATCGAGGCAATCATCCTTGGGCGCGAAGCGATGGGCGAAGCTGCCCGCGGCGCGCGGCTCAGCGACAACTGGCGCATCTCCCGCGCTGGCCGGCTGATCCATGCCGAGGCGACGCGGCTGAGAGCCGATCCGCTCGAGCGCGATGGCGCGTCGCTGCTTGCCGGCGCTGGCGCCTTCGCCACCCTGCTCTATGTCGGTGCCGATGCGGAGCGAAAACTCGATCCGGTTCGCGCCCTGTGCTCAGGCAGCTCCGCCGCCAGCGTCATCGGCGAGCGCCTCGTCGTTCGCGCCATGGCCCCGTCCGGGCTTGCGCTGCGCAAGATCATCACGCCAATAATCGCACACCTCTCCGGCGCCGGCGCCCTGCCCCGCCTCTGGCATCTCTAGGATATTCGATGAACCTGACGCCCCGCGAGAAAGACAAGCTGCTCATTGCCATGGCCGCCATCGTGGCGCGCAAGCGCCTCGAGCGCGGTGTGAAGCTGAACCACCCCGAGGCCATCGCACTGATCACCGACTATGTGGTCGAGGGTGCCCGCGACGGCCGCTCGGTCGCCGACCTGATGGAGGCCGGCGCCCATGTGGTGAGCCGCGCCCAGGTGATGGAGGGCATTGCCGAAATGATCCACGACGTGCAGGTCGAAGCCACCTTCCCCGACGGCACCAAACTGGTCACCGTCCACGAACCGATCCGGTGAACGAAATGGCCCTGATTCCAGGTGAAGTGCTGACCGTGCCCGGCGAGATCGAGCTGAATGCAGGGGCGCCGCAGGTGACCATCGAAGTGGCCAATACCGGCGACCGACCGATCCAGGTCGGTTCGCACTACCACTTCTACGAAACCAATGCCGGCCTCAGCTTCGATCGCGAGAAGGCGCGCGGCATGCGGCTCGACATTGCTGCCGGCACCGCCGTTCGGTTCGAACCGGGTCAGGCCCGCGAGGTGCGGCTGGTGCCGCTTTCGGGCGGCCGTACGGTCTACGGCTTCCAGCAAAAGGTCATGGGGAAGCTGTAGCCGATGCGAAAGGCCGGGCGCAGGACGCCCGGCCTGTTCAGTGTTCAGGCTCGATCAGCCACGCACCAGAATGGTCACGTCGGTCTCGTCCGTGCCGGTAATGCCGACCACGTCATCGAGCGTCGCACCATAGTTCTGCAACTGGGCCAGCAGACCCGGATTGCCCTGGATGCGGGCCTTCAGCGAGTCGAGGTCGACCGCCTCATTGCTTTCAGCCGAGCTGCTGAGCGAGGGCGTCAATTCCGGCCCGCTCACGGTCTTGAAGCTGACGGTCGCGGCCGAGCTCAGCGCATCGAGCGGGCTCTCGTCCGCGATGGCCATGCCGACGGGCGAAAGCGCAAGGGCCGCAGCAACGGCAATTATCTTGAGATTGAACATCGCTTGATCTCCATCGTCGTTAAACACGATGGGGATACGCATGAACGGCAGAGAGGTTTCCACCCTGCCGTTCACAGTATTTTGCGCAGCCGTCAGCAGCGAGTGCAGATCGTGCGAAACCTTACGATCAGATCGTGCGAAACCTTACGATCAGAGGTCGTCGGCGTAGATCACTCCGCCGCCGTCACCGGCGAGATCGATCGAGACGATCTGCCCAAGGCTGACGCCGGAATTGCGGATCACGCTCATCGCCAGCGGGTTGACGATCAGGTTGCCCTGCAGATAGGCCACGTCGCGCTCCTTGATCTGCAGCGCCCGGGCCAGCAGGTCGGCGTTCATCTCGGCGCCGGCAAGGCTCGAAAGACGCACGACCCTGAGGCCGGAGGCGCCATTGGCGCGGCCCGCATCGTGCAGAAACTCGCTGCCGCCGATCCCCGAGATGATGCTGACGATATCCATGCTCTGTGCATGGGCAAGCTGTGGCGCAGCCATTGCCAGGGTGGCGGCAAGCGCGACGACGAATCGGGATTTCATGTGAGCCTCCAAACAGGTAACGCCAATAGAACAGCAGCCTGTGGCAAAATCCGGACAGAGCGGCCACATGAGCTTTGGCAATCGCCACAGATTTCGGCTAGGGAAGCGCCGGTTTCAATAGGCAGGACGGCGATGGTCAGCAAAGAAGAAGATTTCAAGGAGCGCTTCGTAGCCGTGCTGCAGGACCTGCGCGGCAACGGCGGCAAGGATCCCGAGGCGATGTTCCTGATCGGCAGCCTCGCCGCCCGCCTCGTCGATCGCGCCGGGCAACCCGGCTGGGCCGCCTACAAGGCCAGCATGTCGCGCGAGCTCTACGACAAGCTGCTCGGCGATTTCCAGAAGCAGGGCAACGACTTCCATAAGCAAGGCAAGGCCAAGCATGCCTACGCCGTGCAGGTGCTCGCCATCTCGCTGATCGCCCGCACCCAGGCCGACCCGGAAGTGCGCGCCGGCGATGGCCTGCTCGACGAGATGCTTGGCTTCCTGATCGCCACCTATCGCAAAGCGCAGGCGGCAACGCCGAAGCCGCACTGATCGCTGCCGATTTTCGCGTCAAATGGCTGGACAGCCTAACTATTAGGCGGTTCAACTAGGTCCTCCGCTTTGCCTGGAAGGACCATCATGCCCGCTCGCATCTCCCGCTCGACCTATGCCCAGATGTATGGGCCGACCACTGGCGACCGGGTGCGGCTGGCCGATACCGAACTGTTCATCGAGGTGGAGAAGGATCTCACCACCTATGGCGAGGAGGTGAAGTTCGGCGGCGGCAAGGTGATCCGCGACGGCATGGGCCAGAGCCAGATCACCCGCGCTGCCGGTGCCGTGGACACGGTGATCACCAATGCGCTGATCATCGACCATACCGGCATCTACAAGGCCGATATCGGCCTGCGCGACGGCAAGATCCACGCGATCGGCAAGGCCGGCAACCCGGACACCCAGCCCAATGTCGACATCATCATCGGACCATCCACCGAGGTGATCGCCTCGGAGGGCCGCATCATCACTGCCGGTGGCATGGATGCGCATATCCATTTCATCGCCCCGCAGCAGATCGAGGAAGCCCTGATGTCGGGCATCACCACGATGATCGGCGGCGGCACGGGTCCCGCGCATGGCACGCTTGCCACCACCTGCACCGGCGCCTGGCACATCCACCGGATGATCGAGAGCTTTGACGCCTTCCCGATGAACCTCGGGCTCGCCGGCAAGGGCAACGCCTCGCTGCCCGCGCCGCTCGAAGAAATGGTGCTCGCCGGCGCCTCGTCGATGAAGCTGCATGAGGACTGGGGCACGACGCCCGCGACGATCGACAACTGTCTTGCCGTTGCCGACGCCTATGACGTGCAGGTGATGATCCACACCGACACGCTGAACGAATCCGGCTTCGTCGAGGACACGGTGCGCGCCTTCAAGGGCCGCACCATCCACGCCTTCCACACCGAGGGCGCCGGCGGCGGTCACGCCCCCGACATCATCAAGGTGGCGAGCCTCCCAAACGTGCTCCCCTCCTCGACCAACCCGACCCGTCCGTACACGGTCAACACGCTGGCCGAGCATCTCGACATGCTGATGGTCTGCCACCACCTCAGCCCCGCCATCGCCGAGGACGTCGCCTTCGCCGAGAGCCGCATCCGCAAGGAGACCATCGCGGCCGAAGATATCCTGCACGATATCGGCGCCTTCTCGATGATTTCGTCGGACAGCCAGGCCATGGGCCGGGTCGGCGAAGTGATCATCCGCACCTGGCAGACCGCCGACAAGATGAAGCGCCAGCGCGGCCGGCTGCCCGAGGAAACCGGCGACAACGACAATTTCCGGGTGAAGCGCTTCATCGCCAAGTACACCATCAACCCCGCCATTGCGCAGGGCCTCAGCCGCCATATCGGCTCGGTCGAGGTCGGCAAGCGCGCCGACCTGGTGATGTGGACGCCCGCCTTCTTCGGCGTGAAGCCCGAAATGGTGATCATGGGCGGCTCGATCGCCGCTGCTCCGATGGGCGATCCCAACGCCTCGATCCCCACTCCGCAGCCGATGCATTACCGCCCGATGTTCGGCGCCTATGGCAAGCTGAGGACCAATTCCTCGGTGACCTTCATCAGCCAGGCCGCCTATGACAACGGCCTCCAGGCCAGGCTCGGCGTCGCCAAGGGCATGTTGCCGGTCGAGAACACCCGCGGCGGCATCAGCAAGGCCTCGATGATCCACAACTCGGCCACCCCGCACATCGATGTCGACCCGGAGACCTACGAGGTGCGGGCCGACGGCGAGTTGCTGACCTGCGAACCGGCCACGGTACTGCCGATGGCACAGAGGTATTTCTTGTTCTAACGCCGGCTTCGCCTCGCAAGTTTGTTCATGCTATGTTCTCGACATTGAGTCGAGGAGAACAGCATGGCGGTCGATCTCGCGGGCAAGGTCTGCCTCGTCACCGGAGCGAGCCGCGGTGTCGGACGCGGTGTGGCGCTCGGGCTGCTCGAGGCCGGCGCAACGGTGCACATCACCGGCCGGACGGTGCGGAACGGCGAGCATCCGGAAGGCCTCGACCGGGCTGGCTCGCTCGCCTCGGTGCTCGATGAATCCGGCAAGTATCCCGGCCGCTGCGTCGCGCATCGCGTTGACCACGCTTACGACGTCGAGACCGAGGCGGTAGTGCACCGCGTGCTGGCCGACGAAGGCCGGCTCGATATCCTCGTCAACTCGGCCTGGCCCGGCTACGAGCGGATGGAAGAAGACAACCGCTTCACCTGGGTCGATCCGATCTGGCAGCAACCGATGTGGCGCTGGGACGCCATGATCGGCGTCGGTGCGCGTTCCGCCTGGTGCGCCATCCGGGTGGCCAGCGAGGCGATGGCACGGCAGCGCTCCGGGCTGATCGTCAACATCTCGTTCTGGGCCGCGCAGAAGTTCATGCAGAACGTCGTCTACGGCGTCTCCAAGGCCGCCATGGACAAGATGGCCGCCGATGTCGCCCACCAGATGCGCGAGTTCGACGTCGCCGCCATCTCGCTCTATCCCGGCCTCGTCCGCACCGAGGAGGTGCTGAAGCACGCCCAGTATTTCGACATGTCGAACTCGGAGAGCCCGGAATTCCAGGGCCGCGCCGTCGCCCATCTCGCCGCCGACCCGGCACTCATGGAGAAATCGGGCAGAGTGTTCACCAGTGCCGACCTCGCGCTCGAATACGGCTATGCCGACCTCGATGGCTACCAGCCCCGCCCCAATACGCTCGAAACCGTCTAGTCCCGTCCGGCGACGGCCGAAGCCGACTGAAATCCGCCACAGCGAATCGGTTAGGCTCCGGCAGTTCCGAGGAGGACCAGGACGATGGAAGCTCTTGCGACTGCGGCCATGATGCAGAACGTCGACGTTTCGGCACAGGTGGTGCTGAACCTCGCCGGCGATTTCGAGCGAACTACCCACCAGTATCAGTGCGAAGGTCTCGAACCCTTCACGGTGGACTTCATCAACGCCAAGCCGAACTTCCTCGCCATCGTGCCGATCGGCCCGGAAAAGCTGGTCTTCGTCAATGTCATGGCCGCTTCGGGCGCCAAATACGTCGCCGGCCAGTACGAGTTCTGGACCAAGGGCAGCGAAGCTAC
>JAEUMC010000881.1 GCA_016793415.1 Devosia sp.
CGGTAGAGGTGCCGACTGATAGAGACGGCCCCCTCCCCGCCTCCCCCAAAAAGGGGGTGGTGACGAGTCGAGGCTGGGGCTCAATAGTGCCCGGCACGCCGGCGCGGCACCACCCCCGTGAGGGGGGAGGATGGGAGGGGGCCGTCTGCTGCCGTTTAGCTCCCGCTTACTTCCCCGCCAACGCCCCGATCCCGCCGCCGATCGCCACGTTCAGCGCCACGTAGTTGCTGGCATATTGCCGCGTCGACGTTGCCAGCTGTGCCTTGGCATCGAACAGGCTGCGCTCGGCGTTGAGCACGTCGAGGATCTGCCCCTGCCCTTCCTGGTAGCTCTTGCGCGCCAGTTCGAGCTGCCGCTGCGCGCTGTCGGACACCTTGGTCGCCGCGTCGATGCTACGCCCGTCGCGACGTACCGCGGCCAGGGCATTCTCGGTCTCCTCGATGGCGCCCCGCACTTCGCTCTGCCAGCTGAGATAGGCCTGGTTCACCTTCGACAACGCCGCCTGGTGGTTGGCCTTGGCCCGGCCGCCGTCGAGGAATGGCAGGTTGAGTGTCGGTCCGAACCCCCAGCTGGTGGTATTGCCGGCCGCCAGAGCACTGAGCTGGATATTGCCGCTGAGCGTGATCGAGGGGTACAGCTGCGCCTCGGCGATCCCGGCATTGGCGGTCGCCGCCAGCAAGGCCCGCTCCGCCGCCTGGATGTCCGGCCGCTGCCGGATCAGGTCGGCCGGAATGCCGGCATTGACCTTGGCCCGCGGCCAGGGCTGCGGTGCACCCTTGATCAGGTCCTTCTCGATCGCGGCGCTCGATTGTGCGGTGAGCGTCGCCAGCCGGTTGAGGCTGCGCACGAAGCCGAGCTCGAGGCTCGGCAATTGCAGCGAGGCCGCATCGAGCGCGCTCTGCGCCTGCAGCACGTCGAGCTGCGAGCCGGCGCCATTCGACAGCAGCGACTGGGTCAGCTCCAGCGTCTGCTTGCGGGTGGCAAGGCTCGACCGGGTGAGCGCCAGGGACTCCTGGTAGTAGCGGAGGTCGATATAGGCATTGGTCAGTTCCGACAGGAAGGTCAGCCGCGCCGTGTCGACCGAGAGGTACGCCTGGTCGAGACCGGCCTCGGCAGCCTTCCTCGAATTGGCATACTGCCCGAACAGGTCGAGCATCCACGAGGCGGTGGCGCCATAGGTGACCGACGAACTCGAGGCGCCCGAACCACCGCTTTCGCGGCCGGTGACGCTGCCCGAAGCCGAGGGCAGCACCGTTGCGCCCACGGCGATCATCCCGGCATTGGCCTCGTTGATCCGCTCCACCGCCTGGGCGATCGAGAGGTTCTGCGCCAAGCCACGCTCGATCAGCCGGCTCAGCCGCTGGTCGCGGAACGCCGTCCACCACTGGGTCTTGCTGTTGTCCACCGAGGCGGATGCCTTGGGCGAGGCGCTGAAGCTGGTCGGCACCGCCATCTCAGGCTTCTGGTAGGCGAGCGACGAGCAGCCGGCGAGAAGCGCCGCAATGCCGGCGGCAACGAGCAGTCTGGCGGGGCGCCCGGTGGGCGCCCGCAAAGCCGATGCGGTGGTCATATCAAGTCCTTGGGGTTAGCGGATCAGTGCGAGGCGACCTCGGCCGCCTGAGGCGTAGGGGAATGCTGCGCCGGCTCGCGCCGACGCAGCACGCGCTTGACCAGCCCGCTCAACGAGTCGGTGTAGGTCAGCATCACGGGAACGACGACCAGCGTCAGGAGCGTCGAGCTGATCAGCCCGCCGATCACCGCATGGGCCATCGGCGCGTTCTGACTCGAACCTTCATGCAGGCTCAGCGCCAAGGGCAGCATGCCGAACACCATGGCGAGCGTCGTCATGATGATCGGACGGAAGCGGGTGCCCCCGGCTTCGACCAGCGCGTCATAGAGGTTCCAGCCCTCGCGCACATGCTGGTTGGCGTTGTCGACCAGAAGGATCGC
>JAEUMC010000653.1 GCA_016793415.1 Devosia sp.
GCAGCGCTTCGCGCACCGCATTGGCCGGCGCCCGGTGCCGCTCCGACAGCTCGGCCACCACGAGGCGTGAATTGGCCTCGAGCCGGCCGGAGATGATGTCGTCGCGGATCAGCTCGTAGACGGCGGCGCCTTCTTCCGACACGCCGGTCGGATCGATGCCGACCGGCGGCCGGGCCTTGAACGCGCTCATCTGGTCGATCCCCTGCAAGGTTGCCGATGCAGCAGCTTTGCCGGTTTCCGGCAAGGATTTCCAGATAGATGACTCAGATTTTGCAAAATTTGCATTGCCTGTTGCGAAATCCGGGCGTTAATTCGCGTAACCGGCAGGTTGCCGGAGAGCCGTTCTCGGTCGGCGCGAGGGGCGCCGGTCGCGGATGGGAGGGAGGAATTCATGTCGGAACACGGATTTGGCCGTGCGCTCGCGCGCGGCATGCTGTCGGCTGCCCTGGCCACGGGCCTCATGGCCTCGACGGCCCTGGGTGCGGGAGTCGATATCAGCAAGTGGTCGCCTGAATATGTGCGCTCGATCGCCGGGACGGAGACCTTCGATACAGTGGGGCACTGCAACTCGGTGACCCCGACCGACTACAAGGGCAAGCTGACCTTCTGGTACCAGGGGATTTTCGAAGCCGATCCGCAGATCATGCGCGACAATTACCGCGATTTCTTCGCGGCGTTCCGCGCTACCTATCCGGGGATCGAGCTGGTCGAGCAGGGCATCACCTATAACGAACTGCTCGACAAGTTCCGCACGGCGCTGCTCGGCAATTCGGCACCGATGGCGATCCGCCTGCAGATCCTCGGGGGCACCGAGTTCGCCGCCAAGGGCTATCTCGAGGAGCTGAAGCCCGAGGATGTCGGCTACCAGCCCGACGATTTCTGGCCCGGCGCGATGAAGGCGGTGACCTGGGACGGCAAGGTCTACGGCATCCCGACCAATAACGAGACCATGGCGTTCATCTGGAACGCCGATATCTTCAAGCGCGCCGGGCTCGACCCCGACAATCCGCCCGCCACCTGGGACGACGTGGTCAGCTATTCCAAGCAGATCCACGACAAGCTGGGGATCGCCGGTTACGGGCTCGTTGCCAAGCAGAATGCCGGCAACACGCCCTATCGCTACATGCCGCAGCTCTGGGGCTATGGCGGCGGGGTGTTCGACGAGGCCGACCCCAACCCGACCTATGGCGAGGTGCGGCTCGACAGCCCCGCCAGCATCCGCTCGCTGCAGGCCTCCTACGACATGTACGTGCGCGACAAATCCGTGCCGGTCTCGGCGCTGACCAACACGCAGGGCGAGAACCAGGCGCCGTTCATTTCTGGCCAGTTGGGGATGATGATCTCGCACCCCTCCGAATATGCCAAGATGGTCGAACTGGCGGGCAAGGCCACCGGCTCGGACAAGGCGGTGGCCGATACCGTGCTCGAGAGCATGCGCTACGGGCTGATCCCCACCGGGCCGGATGGCAGGCGCGCCGTGGTGTTCGGCGGCTCCAACATCCACATCGTCAAATCCGAGTTCGTCGATGGCGGCAAGGTGGATGAGCCGGCGGCCAAGGCGCTGATCTGCATGTGGACCAGCCCCGAATGGTCGCTGAAGCTCGCCTGGGCCGGCTCCAACCCGGGCAATGTCAACGGCTTCAAGACCGAGTGGATGAAGGAGCGGCTCGACAGCATCAAGTTCCTCGACGTCACCACCTCGATGCTGCCCAACGGCATCCCGTTCCCGGCTTTGCCGGAGGCGCCCGAGATCATGAACATCATCGTCCCCGACATGATGCAGAACGCGCTGACCGGCAGCATGACGGTCGAGCAGGCCGCCAAGGATGCGGCCGACAAGGTGCGCAAGCTCCATGGCGGCGGCGGGCTCTAGTCAACGAGGGGTCGGGCCACATGGCCCGGCCCCGGCCTTCGCTGAGATCGGACATTCCCCGAACGCGGACCTGCGCTAAGGTGCTGCACCATCTCGCGGGTCCCTGCGTTCCAATGCCCGAAGTCGACTGGCTGAGCCAGCTGCTGCAAATCGTCACCGTCACTGGTCAGCTCGAGGTCCGCTGCGCCTATGGGGCGCCGTGGCGCATTGCCTGGCAAAGGGCTGCGGCGAACGAGATTCCCTACCATGTCGTGGTCAGCGGCCGGGCCATGTTCGAGGATCCGGAGGCGCACACCATCCGGGAACTGAGGAGCGGCGATGTCGTGCTGCTGCCACATGGCGCGCCGCATGTGCTGCATGACGGAAGCGGCGAGGCGCCGATCCGCACCCGCCAGCACCGGGGAGCCGCGGGGTGGATGCTGAGCGAGAACGATGGCGAGGGCGAGCGGCTCGATCTGCTGTGCGGGCGGCTGTTCATTGCGCCGCCGCACGATCGGTTGATCCGCAGCTACCTGCCGGCCAACCTGGTGACCCGGGCCACGAGCGAGCCCGCCGGCGACGGCATGGACGCGGCCGCGCAGCAGCTGGCGAGCCTGGTGCGGCTGATGCGCGCCGAGTCCGCCGCTGACCGGGCAGGCGGGCGCGCCATTCTCAACGCATTGTCTTCGGCGCTTTTCACCCTGGTGCTGCGCTCAGCCAGCGAAGCCGAAACGGCGCCTGAGGGCCTGCTGGCGCTCGCCGGGCACCCACGGCTGGCGCCGGCGATTGCGGCCATGTTCGCCGATCCGGCACGATCGTGGAGGCTGGCGGAACTGGCGGAGCTGTGCAGCATGTCGCGCGCCACCTTCATGCGGCATTTTCTGGAGCGGCTCGGTTGCTCGGCCCAGGATCTGCTGACCGATCTACGCATGAGCCTTGCCGCCAACGAGCTGCGGAAGCCGGTGATCAGCACCGAGAGCGTGGCGGAGGCCGCTGGCTACCAGTCGGTCTCCGCCTTCCGGCGCGTATTTGCCGACCGGATGGGAATGACTCCGGGGGAATGGCGTCGGCAGGCGCTCAAGCCGACCTAGCTCCAAGGCCTGACTCACGAATTGATCCTTTCGCGCATCATTTTGAGCTGATCCGGTCTCGAAATCTGCACCGCCGACCGTAAGTTCGTCTCCTAAGACACTTGAGGCGGGCATCGGCGCACCGCGTGCCGCCCCTCGAAAGCAAGGAGAGCTTCCATGAAGGCCATCACCGTAACTGACCAGGCAGCGGGCATCGCCGGCATGCGGCTGGTCGAGCGGCCCATGCCCTCGCCGGCAATCAATGACGTCATCGTCGAAGTGCACGCATCGGGGTTCGTGCCGACCGAACTCAGCTGGCCTTCGACCTGGACCGATCGCCTCGATCGGCAGCGGACGCCATCGATCCCCGGGCATGAACTGGCCGGCGTGGTCACGGCGCTCGGCTACGGCACGACGGGGCTGTCGGTGGGGCAGCGGGTTTTCGGTCTCACCGATTGGCATCGCGACGGCACGCTGGCGGAGTATGTCGCCGTCGAGGCGCGCAATCTCGCGCCGTTGCCGGGCGACGTCGACTTTGCGGTTGGGGCCAGCCTGCCGATCTCCGGCCTCACCGCCTGGCAGGGGCTGTTCGTCCTGGGGCGGCTGCAGCCCGGCCAGAGCGTACTGGCCCATGGCGCGGCCGGCGCGGTGGGTTCGATGGTGACGCAACTGGCCCGCGAGGCAGGCGCTTATGTCATCGCCACCGGTCGGGCGGCCGACCGGCAGAGGTTGCTGGAGTTCGGTGCATCGGAGTTTATCGACCTCGAGCGCGACAGGCTCGAGGATATTGGCGGCGTCGACCTGGTGTTCGACGTCATCGGCGGGGGGGGTCGGCAAGCGCTCCGCTGCCCTGGTCCGGGCCGGCGGCACGCTGGTCTCCATTGTCGGGCCGGTCGAGGCGCGACCGCGGGATGGGCTCGCCGTCGATTTCGTCGTCGAGTCCGACCGGGCGCAACTCACCGAGATCGTGCAGCGGGTGCGCGATGGGCGGCTGCGGAGCAATATCGGCAGCATCGCATCGCTCGATCAGGCCGTCGCTGCCTTCAGCTCGCGCGAGCGCCGGCTCGGCAAGACGGTCATCCGCGTGCGCGGGTGTGGCAAGGGGGCGGAGAGTGACGTTGGAACGCAATCATCCGACCCCGGCGGGGATGCCCGATCGGCACCTGCAAGCCATGGTGCTGCACCGGGAAATCGCGGCGTGCACGGTCTGCGCCCCCTACCTGCCGCTCGGCCCGCGGCCGATCACGCAGTTCAGCGCCACGTCTCGCATCCTGATCATCGGTCAGGCGCCGGGCTCGAGGGTGCATGCCAGCGGGGTGCCATGGCAGGACGATAGCGGGGAACGCCTGCGCGAGTGGACCGGGCTCGATCCCGACGTGTTCTACGATCCGGCCAAGGTCGCGCTGGTGCCGATGGGCTTCTGCTATCCGGGGAAGGGGGCAGCCGGAGATGCGCCACCCCGGCCCGAATGCGCGCCGCTCTGGCACGCCCCGATCCTTGAGCTGCTCCCTGCCGATCGACTGACGCTGCTGGTCGGCTCCTATGCCCAGGCCCGGTACCTGCCGGGCGATGCCGGCGCCACCCTCACCGAACGGGTGCGCGGCTTTGCCCGCTTCGCCCCCGCGACGTTCCCGACCCCGCACCCTTCATGGCGGAGCGTCGGCTGGCGAAACCGCAATCCGTGGTTCGACACCGAGCTGCTTCCTGCGCTTCGCGCCGCAATCAGGTCACGGTTGGCCGGGGCTTGAAAGCGGTTGCCGACATCGAAGGGCGGTGTCCTCGATGCTGCCCAACGGCATCCAGTTCCCGGCTTTGCCGGGGGCGCCCGAGATCATGAACATCATCGTCTCCGACATGATGCAGAATGCGCTCACCGGCAACATGACGGTGGAACAGGCCGCCAAGGACGCGGCCGACGAGGTGCGCAAGCTCCATGGCGGCGGCGGGCTGTAACGAGGCGGGCAGGGGCCGGGCGGAAACGCCCGGTCCCTAGGCGCTGCCGAGAATGAGCGTGGCGGCCTCGATGACTTCCGTGGCAGCCTGTTCGGCCGACATGGCGTCTGAACTCATCAGCACATCGTCGGCATAACCCATGGTCATGGCGAAGATCTGGCGGGCCGCCCGTTCGGGTGAGGCACAACGGAAGTCGCCCCTCGCGACGCCGTCGACGATGATCGTCTCCAGCAGTCTGTGCCACCTGAGGTCGGTCGCCGCATAGGCCGCGGCCAGTTCGGGATCGTGCAGCGCCTCATCCCAGGCATCGAGCCACAACTCCATGCCGGTGCCAGGCTCTGCCGACAGGCAATCCCGGATGAAGGCCTCCACGGCCGCGGGCGGTGCACGGCCGGCCACCGCGGCCCTGGTCTCTGCCAGTTGCGCGTCGGCGAAGCGGGTGAACGCCTCCTGGCGCAGCGTCGGCCAATCCTGGAAGTAATGGTAGATGTGGCTGCGCGACAGGCCGGCGCGCTCCGCCAGATCGCGCGTCGAGACATTGGCAAAACCCTTCTCGATCAGCAGGTCCAGCGTCACCTGCACGATCTGCTCCCGGCGGTCCTTCACGGCCAATCGGCGTCTCCAGCTTGAATTTGAGCGAGTGCTCAATTATCTACTTGAGCACTCGCTCAAATCAAGCGCAGCTTTGAAAAATGACCACCATCGACACCTCCGCATCCAAGGCAAAACCTTCCGCCGCCGGCTCTCTCGCGAGCCTCGTCAAGGCGCATCCGGGCAAGCTCGCATTCACCTTCTCGCTGATCGGGCTCGAGAACGTGCTGCTGCTGATCTATCCGCTGTTCGGCGGCTTCGCGATCAATGCCATCGTCGAAGGCAACCTGATGCTGGGGTTGAGTTACGCCGTGGTGGTGCTGATGTTCTGGCTGATCGGCGCCGCCCGGCGGGCGGTCGATACGCAGGTGTTCACGCGCATCTATGCCGACCTCGCGGTCGCCGTCGCCATGACCCAGCGCTCACAGGGCGAGAGTGTGTCCACGGCAGCAGCGCGGGTGGTGCTGGCCCGGGAGTTCGTCGATTTCTTTGAAAAGCACGTGCCCATCCTCGCGACATCGATCGTCTCGGTGTTCGGAGCGGTCGGCATGCTGCTGCTCATCGAGCCGTGGGTCGGGGTCGCAACTGGCGCGGCCCTGCTGTTGGCCGTGTTCTGGGTTCCCGGCTTCGCGACGCGCAACGAAACGCTGCACACCCGGGTGAACAACCGCCTCGAACGCGAGATCGATCTGGTGGCGAAAGTCGGCCAGAGTTCCCTGCAGCGCCACTATCTGCTGCTGTCGCGGCTGCGGATCCGGCTGTCGAACCGGGAGGCGATGGCTTACCTCGCCATCGGCCTCGTCGCCGCAGGCCTCTTCGGCTTGACGATAGCGCTGCTGGCTGGCGCACCGAACGTCCAGGCCGGGCATATCTACGCGGTGATGACGTATCTGTGGACCTTCGTCACCAGCCTCGACGAGGCGCCGGCCCTGGTCGATCAGATCGCCCGCCTCAAGGAGATCGGCAGGCGGGTCGGCGTGGAAACGCCTGCCGGCGAGCCGGAAGGCACCGCTTCGCCACCTTCGGCATGATCAGCGGTACAAGGGGCAGGGACCGCCTGCCGCCTCAATCGGACATCGACCCAAGCCGTGTCGTCCCCGACATGACGCAGAACGCGCTGACCGGGACCGTGACCGTGGGACAGGCGGTCAAGGATGCGGCTGACAAGATGCGCAAGCTGCATGGTGGCGGCGGGCTGCAATCGCGGCGGGCGGGGGGCGAGCCCGGGGCGCCCGGCCCCGCCGGTGCTGGTTGCCAAACTATCGAGGAGGACCTGCCTCGATACGCGTGCGCCGGCCTCGCCTAGGCGAGCATGGCCGTCGCGCCGCGCAGCCGCTGCGCGTCCTGGCTGGGTGGGATGCCGAACTGGCGGCGGTACTCACGGCTGAACTGCGAGGGGCTTTCGTAGCCAACGCGGAAGCCGACGCCGGCGACATCGTCGGGATAGGCGGCGAGCTGCAGGCGCGCTTCCTGCAGGCGGATCTGCTTCTGGAACTGGATCGGGCTCATCGCCGTCACCGCCTGAAAATTGCGGTAGAAGGCCGAGGCGCTCATCCCCGAGATCTCGGCCACGTCCTCGACCCGGAAAGCGCTGGCA
>JAEUMC010000660.1 GCA_016793415.1 Devosia sp.
GCCCAAGTGGCTGTCCTCCTCGTCGCCGATCGGCGTCTCGAGGCTGATCGGCTCCTTGGCGATCTTCAGGACCTTGCGCACCTTCTCCAGCGGCATCATCAGCTTCTCGGCCAATTCCTCCGGCGTCGGCTCGCGGCCGATTTCGTGCAGCATCTGGCGGCTGGTGCGCACGATCTTGTTGATCGTCTCGATCATGTGCACCGGGATACGGATGGTGCGCGCCTGGTCGGCGATCGAGCGGGTGATCGCCTGCCGGATCCACCACGTCGCATAGGTCGAGAACTTGTAGCCGCGGCGGTACTCGAACTTATCGACCGCCTTCATCAGGCCGATATTGCCTTCCTGGATCAGGTCGAGGAACTGCAGGCCGCGGTTGGTGTATTTCTTGGCGATCGAGATCACCAGGCGAAGGTTGGCTTCCACCATTTCCTTCTTGGCGATCGCCGCTTCGCGCTCGCCCTTCTGCACCTTGTGGACGATCCTGCGGTACTCGGCGATGTCGAGGCCGGTTTCCGTCGCCAGCGTCTGGATATCGCCGCGCAGCTCGTTGGCCGTATCGGCCTCGCGCTTGGCGAATTCCGCCCAGCCCTTGCCGCTCAGCGTCGCGACCGTCTCGATCCAGTTCTGCTCGAGCTCGCTGCCATAATAGGCCTCGAGGAAATTCTCGCGCTTGACGCCATAGCTCTCGGCGAGGCGCAGCAGGCGCCCTTCGAGGCGCACCAGGCGCTTGTTGATGTCGTAGAGCTGCTCGACCAGGCTCTCGATACGGCTCTGGGTCAGCGACAGCGACTTCACGTCGGTGATCACTTCCGAGCGCAGGCCCTCGAGCTTCTTGAGGTCAGCGGCAGTCGCCGGGGCGTTGCCGGCCATGCGGTCTTCGGCGTGCCGATCCTGCATCTTGCGCATCTTGCCATAGGCTTCGGCGATGCGGTCGAACGTCTCGACCACCTGCGGCTTCAGCTCGGCTTCCATCGCGCTGAGCGACAGCGAGTTCTCGAAATCGTCGTCTTCTTCCTCGACCGGATCCTGCGGCGCCTGCGGCTCGTCGGGGACGTAGTCGTCCTCATCGTCGCCCGAAGCGGCGCGCGGCGCCGGCTTCTTGGCGGCGGGCTTGGGCTCTTCCTTGACCGCGGCGGGGCGCTCGATCTCGGACGGCATCACCGGGGCCGCCTGCTTGGCGTCCGGGCCGGCATAGGTCGCTTCGAGGTCGATGATGTCGCGCAGCAGGATTTCGGCATTGGCCAGCTGATCGCGCCAGATGATGATGGCCTGGAAGGTCAGCGGGCTCTCGCACAGGCCTTCGATCATGGTCTCGCGACCGGCCTCGATGCGCTTGGCGATGGCGATTTCGCCCTCGCGGCTGAGCAGTTCCACCGACCCCATTTCGCGCAGGTACATGCGCACCGGATCATCGGTACGATCGCTGCCTTCACGGGTGTTGGATTTCGAGGCGACAGCGGTGCCGGTCCGTTCGGCGAGCTCGGTCGATTCCTCTTCGGGGGAATCGGGCTCAGCCTCTTCGACCTCGTCCTCGTCGACGACGTTGATGCCCATATCGGAGAACATCGCCATGATGTCCTCGATCTGCTCGGAGTTGACCTCCTCCGAGGGCAGAACGGCGTTCAGCTCTTCATAGGTGACGTAACCGCGCTTCTTGGCGGTCTTGATCAGCTTTTTTACGGCGGCATCGGATAGGTCGAGCAGCGGGCTATCGGGGGCTTCGGCCCCACCGGCTGCGCCGGCAACTTCCGGCTTCTCTGCGTCTTTGGTCTTAGTCTGGGTCGCTGCCTTGGTGGCCATCTAGCTTGCTGCTCCGGGTGCCCGATCGGGAGGGCGCCGATAGTCGTTAAGTGGTCACGGCTTGAGACATCGTAAAGGGACGGGCTGGCGCGACGGTTTCCGATATGCCGTCACTTGTTCGTCACCGGTGCTGATTCGCCCATAAGCGAAATCGCGCGTACCCGCAGCCTGCACTAGAAGCTCCGTGTCGCGCGCCCCGATAACGAACCAAACCCTTCGATCAATGCCTCTGTGCCATCGACGGTGGTGATCTGGTTCTGGATGTCCCGCAGCCGTTCGAATGTTTCCTCGCTCGGGTCGTCGCCCAGCGCCAATTCGGCTGCTTTCAGGGCCTTATTTAGCTCAACGGATTTGTAATGCAAGGCCAGGGCATGACGTAATCCGATCTCGGCGTCCGGATCGGCGATTTCCGCCCCGCTCTGCCAAACCCCTTGGCGGGCCAGCAAATCCCGCATTTTGTCGAGTGGTTCGCCGAACCCACGCGCTCCCAGTGCGGCATTCAGCGCCTCGGCAGAGATATCATGATCGCGGGTCACGAGGTCGAGCATGGTGCCCAGAAGGTTCCGCGAGGTCGGCGAACTGAGCTCCAGCGAGGCAAGTGATTCGAGCCGGCTGTCGGCCAGCGCCGGATGGTTCACCAGCGTGATGAGGATCGCCGCCTCGCGCGGCGTGGCATCCACTCCCCTGCCCGGCTTGAGCAGCCGTGAATTCCTGAGGGTATCGGAGACCACCACCCGCGGACTGCCCCGGCTGCCGACCGGAGCCGCATTGCCGCCACGCGGGTTGCGTCGATCGAACCCACCACGCTGTGCGCCGCCCCCGCCCCGCTGTTCCCAGCGCTGGTTGCGCACCGGCGCGAAGAACGCCTGCAGCTTCTCGTCGAATGCCTGCATGTAGTGCCGCTTTACCGAAGCCTCGCCAATGGCGTTGGCCCGCGCCTTGAGTCGCGCCTCGAGCGCCGCCCGCGCTTCCGGTGTTTCCGGAACGATGCCGCCGGTCTCGATGCTCCAGATGACGTCGGAGAGCGAGCGCGCCCTGTCGATGACATCGGCAAAGGCGCCGCGCCCCTGCGCCTTGATCAGGTCGTCCGGATCCTGTCCCTCCGGTAGTGTCGCGATCCGCACCGTGCGCCCCGGCTGCAGATGCGGCAGGACGATCTCGGTGGCGCGTGCCGCGGCACGCTGGCCGGCGCCGTCGCCATCGAAGCACAGCACCGGCTCGTCGCTCATCCGCCACAGCAATTGCAGATGCTCTTCGGTGAGCGCCGTGCCGAGCGGCGCCACCGTGCCCTCGAACCCCGCCGTCACCGCGGCGATCACATCGAGATAGCCCTCGACCACGATCACCGATTTGCCCGAGCGCGCCGCTTCGCGTGCGGTCTGCCCGTTATAGAGCGTCATGCGCTTCTTGAAGAGCTCGGTCTCGGGCGAGTTCAGATACTTGGCCGGCACATCCGCCGACATCGCCCGGCCGCCGAAGGCGATCACCTTGCCGCGGAAGTCGGTGATCGGGAACATCACCCGGTTGCGGAACCGGTCATAAGGCAGCGGCGAATCCTCACGCACCACCACCAGCCCGGCGTCCACCATCTCCTGCGCCGAAACGCCGTTGGCCGCGAGGTGCTCCTTGAGGCCATTGGCGCTGTCGGGCGAGTAGCCGAGCCGGAACTTGGTCTGCGCCGCCGCGCTCACCCCGCGCTCGTTGAGGTAGCCGCGGGCCCGCGCCCCGATATTGTGGCTGAGCGCCGCCTCGAAATACTGGGTGGCGACTTCCATCACATCATAGAGCGAACGCCGGCTCTCCTGCCGCGCCTCTTCGCGTTCGTCGCGCGCCGGCATCGGTACCCCGGCCATGCCGGCGAGTTTCTCCACCGCCTCGGGGAAACTCATCCCGGCTTTTTCGGTCAGGAAGCGGAAGTGATCGCCCGACACTCCACAGCCGAAGCAATGGTAGATGCCGCGCCGGTCATCGGCATGAAAGCTCGGGCTCTTTTCGCCGTGGAACGGGCAGCAGGCCCACATGTCGCCGCGCTGCGGCTGGCTCTTGCGCTTGTCCCAGATGACGTGCTCGCCCACCACCTGCGAGATCGGCAGGCGCTGCCGGATCTCGTCGAGGAAGCCGTCGGAAAAGCGCATGCCCCTAAGTAAGCACGCCCGCCCGCTGTGTCACCGCCCCATCTCAGCCAGTTCACTGCCGCTTGCCGAATACCGGCCTTGCGGCGCCTATCGCCGGCGGCGCTCCCGGCCCCGGCTTCGATCCGCCTGTCGATGGCGCCAGGGCTTGCCCTACCGAACTCAGCAACACCACCTCGAACAGCACCGCTTTGGTGTTGACCCCCAGGATCGGGCTGGGCAACCGCACCTTGCTCGAGAGTTTGCGGCCGTTGGCGTCCCGCCCTGGCCGGAACAGGACCTTGACGTCCCTTATGCCGAACAGGCCCTTGGTGGCGATGCTGTCGAAGTCTCGCCACAAGGCCCGATGCACCCCAAGTGGATGCCTGACTTCGATCCCTTCGCGATCCAGCACCACCATGGTGTTGTCGATCAACAATCGCAGGTAGAACACTGCGGCGAAGGCCATGAGCCCGCCAAACGCATAGGCCAGCAGCAACCGATGCTCCGGCTCCCATGAGTTGAACATCCGCAGCCGGCCGACCAGATTTGCGTGCGCGATGTAGTCCGTCACGCCCGGCACGAACAGCGATACCGCGAGCCCCCCGCACAGGATGAAGAATGCACCCGCCACCAACCGGCTGGCGCCGAAAGACTTTCGATATGACTGCATGGCGGCCCCCTGCCCACGCCGACACTGCGCCGCGGACAATTCAGGTTGGCTTTACCGGATAGCTAAACTTCGACCGAGCTCGGTTGAGCCACCTTCCCCATGCTGATCCCCCTGGCGCCGGTCAGCCGATCTTCACCTCGATGCTTCGGAGCTGCCAGGCGATGTAAAGCTGGAACAGCCCGTAGAGGATCATCAGCACGCCCACGATGCTCACCAGCGTCAGTGCGCTCGCGAGCGGCATCACCAGCAGCAGCACGCCGAACAGCAGGTAAGCACAGGCGCTGAGCACTTCCGGCCAGAACGTGCCCTGCCTCAGCAAGGCTCGGCCGGCGACGGTGACGTAGAGCGCGAACGCCCCGATCAGGATCATCATGATCCCCACGATGATCACCAGCGTCGAGATGCCGATCGCCGCCGCCATGGCCGGGAACGCCACGATCAGAATACCGGCGAGGATCGCGAGGATGTGCCGGGTGATGGCTACGCCGAGCCGTGAGCTGGTGCGGCCGCCGAACAGCAGCCCCCACAAGCCCAGGCCACCATCGATGATGACGATGACGCCGCCCACCCATACCAGGGTCGCCAGCGCCAGCTGCGGCGAGATCAGTGCGAAGATGCCGCCGGCCAGCATCAGCACGCCGCGAATGGCGGCGAAGATGCTCGGCCAGGGTAAGGCGCTATCTGTAGCCATTCTCTCCTCCTCGGATCACACCGGCTTATTGCCTGCGGATGCGCCCGCCGATTTGAACATCCGCCACGCCAGCCCGAACAGGCCGATGGCGAAGATGATGGCGAGAATGCCCGCGAGCGTCACGAACACCAGGGCGCTGAACACCGGCCAGAACAGCAACGCGATGCCGAACAGCACGTAGAGCGCACCCGACAGTAGCACCGGCCAGATCCGCGCATATTGCTCGCGCTCCCGGATGATTACCCAAATCTCCATCACGCCGACGAAGATCGATTGGAATGCAACCAGATAGACCAGCAGCGTCGCCGTCAGCAAAGTCGCAAAGAACGGCGACAGCAGGATCAGCACACCGGTGATGATGGCCAGCACGTTGCGCACCACATCGAACCAGAAATTGCCTGTCTTGGCGCCGCCGAAGGTGAGGCTCCACAGGCCGAGCACGCCATCGACCAGCAGCAGTGCACCACCGGCGATCACCAGTATTGCCAGCGCCTGCACCGGGAAGAACACAGCATAGAGCCCGGCGAGCAGCATCAACAGGCCTCTGAGCCCGGTGATCCACGCCCAGCGTTTCCTCGTGTCACTTGATACGGCCATCGGTCCGCCTCCAATGTTGTTGCCGTGTGCGAGGTTAGCCGTTTTTGCCGCTTCGCCAAGTCTCGTCTCGGGGTTAGGCACCGCTGCTTATCGGCTTGCTTCCTGTGGCGCGGCGTGGTCTGACCGCCACCGGATATTTTGAGGATAGTCATGCCGATCGCCATTTATGCCCTGGCGCTGGCTGCGTTCGCAGTCGGCTCGGCCGAGTTCGTCATTTCCGGCATCCTGCCGCCGCTGGCCGAGGATCTGGCAGTGAGCATTCCAGTCGCCGGTCTGCTGGTCAGCGCTTACGCCATCGGCGTTGCCGTCGGCGGGCCGGTGCTGACGGTGTTCACCTCACGTTTCTCGCAGCGCAACGTGCTGATCGGGCTGATGATCGTGTTCTCGATCGCCCAGGTGCTGTGCGCCATTGCCCCCGATTACGGCCTGCTGCTGGCAGCCCGGCTGCTCTCGGCCTGCGCCCACGGCGTGTTCTTCGGCGCCGGCAACGTGGTGGTCGTCGGCCTCGTGCCGCCGGAGCGGCGCGGCGCCGCCTTCTCGCTGTTCATCTCCGGCATCACCGTCGCCAACCTGCTCGGCCTGCCCGGAGGCAGTGCCATCGGCTTGAATTTCGGCTGGCGTATTCCGTTCCTTGCGGTCGCCGCGCTCGGCGCCATCGCCGCCATCGTGCTGTTCCTCAAGCTGCCGCACGACAAGCGCCAGGAGGGCGAGCGGCATGCCACCTTCGGCGAGCAGGTGCGCGAGCTTCGCCACCAGGAGGTCTGGCTCTCCTACCTCACCATCACCTTCGTGATGATCGGCGCCCTCGCCTTCGGCACCTTCCAGGTGCCGATCATGCTCAACGTCACCAGGCTCCACCCCGATATCATTCCGATCTATCTGCTGGTCGGCGGCATCGGCTCGATGCTGGGCATCTATCTGGGCGGCCGTGGCACCGACTGGAAGCCGATGCCGACGCTGCTGACCGTGCTGCTGCTGCAGGCCCTGCTCTATTTCACCATGCTGTTCGCCATGCATGACAAGGTGTGGATGACGGTGAACCTGCTGGGCACCTCGATCCTCGGCTTCGCCTTTTCCACCCCGCTGCAGGCCCGCGTCATCGCCGCGGCCCACTCGGCGCCAAACCTCGCCTCGTCGCTGATCTCCACCGCCTTCAACATCGGCATCGCCGGCGGCGCCTTCATCGGCGCCATGCTGCTGAGCGCCGGGGTGAGCTACGCGGATATCCCCGCCGTCGGCGTCGTCACCAGCCTCTGTGCGGCGGGAACGGCGAGCCTCTCGTGGTGGCTGGAGCGCCGCGGCTCGGTCCCTGCGGCCAACCAGGCCTAGCCCGGGAAGGGTTGCGGCAGCGCTTTCCGGTTCGAGGGCCGGCCGCTCGGCCGCCTAGGATATTCTTTACCATCGGCGGGCGCATTTCCCCGCCGATGGCGCTGCTCCGGTACGATGCAGTTACACCCGTGTCCGATCCGATTCCGCCAGTGCTCGACCAGACATCTCTGCTCATCGCTATCGGCTTTTCCGCCACCGCCCTGATGCTGACGCTGGTCATCACCTGGCTGGGCACGCGGCAGGACCATTACCTGCTGAGCTGGGGGCTCGGCCTCGGCTTCGTGGCGCCCGGCTCGATGCTCTATGGCTGGTTCGAGACCTACGACCCGGCGGTG
>JAEUMC010000667.1 GCA_016793415.1 Devosia sp.
GAGCATGGCCGGCTCGATGTCGTCGAGTTCGGCAGCCGCGACGGCGCGCTGCCGGTCGATCTCGATCACCGCGCAGATCGCCTTGAAGGTGGTCGGCAGGGTCAGCAGGTCCGCGCCGACATCGTCGGCAATGGTGTTGAAGCGCACGCGTGAGGAGGCGTAGCGCTCGTTGGTCAGCCAGCGATAGTAGAGGTCGAACTTGTCGGGCCGCGAGCTGAACACGCCGGCGACGAAGATCACCTGCTCGTAGTCGAAGGCCCAATCCCTGGCGTGCCGCGCGATGAGGAACCGGTAGACCCGGTCATGCATCTCGCGCTCCTCGTCGGTGATGTTGAAGTCGGAGACCGGCTGGTTGCCCAGCCGTCGCATCAGCTTGTCGGTCTCGGGAATCAGCTTGTCGTTGAGAACGCCTGGCTTCACCCGGCCGAAATCGCCGAGCTCGTGCGCGCCGGCAGGCGCGACAGCAAGCAGCAGCGCCAGCCCCAGGGCGCCAACCCAACGCAACTCAGCCACGGCGGCGCTTGCCGCCCGAGGCAGTTCCCACCGGCTTGTCCGGCATCGGCGAGGAACCCCCTCCCCGCTCGTAACGGATCCCGGTGAACAGCAGGACTTCGCCCGTGCCCGCCGATTGGGCGCGCGTTCTCGTGCGTCCACGCTTTGGTAGTTGAACCAGCTTTCCCAACCTTGCCTCCGGGCGGGCGGGCGATGTTTGCCGCGGACCCATTTCCATCGGCAAATCGGGAGCGACGCAGGGACCCGATGAAAGCCATTAAGAGTTCGTCAAGGTTAACAGTTCGCTAACGATTTGCCTGAAATAGTCGGACCTGTGGTTGAGGCCCGAATCCTGGGGCCTCTCAGGGCGAATTATGATCGGTTTCCAGCCTTACGAGACGTTCCAGCTCCTCATCGAGACGGGCGGCGTCGATCGAACGAACACGCTGCTGTGCGCGGCATGCGATGCGTTTGCGCGGCGCGGACGGCCGACCAGTGCCGAAATGGAACAGTTTGCGGCGCTGGCCCAGCGCCTGTTCCCATCTGCGGCGCCGGCTGCCCGCGCCAAGGCGGCGGCAACGCTTGGCCGCTCCGAGGATCTGTCGCCCGAGCTCGAGCAGCTGGTGGTGCGGCATCTCGGCGACGACCTGCCGGATTTCCTGGTTTCGGCGCCAAAGCTCTCCGAAGGTACGATGCTCAAGGTGATCTCGTCGAACGACGTGATCCTGGGCGCCGCCCTTGCCCGCCGGGCAGACCTTTCCAACAACGTGCTGGGCCGGCTGTTCCAGATGAACAGCCGCAAGGTCTATCGCGCCATCGCTACCAACACGGCGATCGTACCGCGCGGTCCCTATCTCAGCGCCCTCGCCCGCTCGGCGCAGATGGACCACCAGGTGGCCTGGTCGCTGGCGGCGCGCGAGGATTTCGACGCGGCGCTGCTGGCCCCGGCTTTCTTCGACCTAGGCGAGAACGACCGGGTGAAGGTGATCAACGCCTTCGCCCAGCGCCAGACACCGGCCGCGCCGATCAAGCGCACGCTGGAGCAGCTGTCGGTTGCCACCGGCGAACTCACCCGCGCGCTGATGAAGCTGTTCGCCGAGAACCGCCGGCCGGAAGTCACCAGGCTGCTGCACCAGATCACCGGGCTCGATGAAGTGCGCTGCGGGCAGATCGCCCACGACACCTCGGGGGCGGCGCTGTTCGTGGTGCTGCGGGCCTTCGGCTGCGATGCCCAGGATGGGCTCAAGGTGCTGATCCACGCCACCTCGCACGACGAGGATCGCTCCAAGGCGCTGGCGCAGTTCTCAAAGCTGTTCGAGACGGTCAGCGTCGACGCCACGGCGTTCCTGATGAGCGCCTGGCGCGGCGAGGTGAACCTGCTCGACATGACCAAGCCGGAATACAAGCCGTTCGAAATCGAACGCCGCCGCATCCCGCCGCCGCAGACCCGCGAACGCAACCCGGTGGTCGACCAGGCGATCGAAGCGCTGGCGCGGATCGGAGCGCGGGCGAGCTAAAGCCTCGCTACCTCCAGCCCCAGCTCGCCGCTGCGCAGTTCCAGCGACACCACCCACAGGTCCGGGTCGAAATCGTACTCGCGTGCGATCCGCTCTCGCACCTTGTCCGGCTCGACATGGTCGAAGCGCAACTGGAACACCCGCGCCTCCGGATTGTCACCAAGGCTGGTCGCCGGCGCCGGGGTATAGAGCGACACCTCGCCGTTGAGGTGATCGACCTCGACGAAGATCTGCCCGGCGATCGGATCGCCGCGGCGCGATACCACGCACATATGGCCGATATCGTTATGGCGGCGCACGAACGCCGAAACCCAGAGGTCGGTGCGAAACATCGCTCACCTGTGCCGGAAATCGGGCGAAGTGGCTAGAGCCGCACTGGCAGTCGGCGCACCCTCTCCCGCCTGCGGGGGAGGGGGGACCAGCCGACAGGCTGGTGGG
>JAEUMC010000670.1 GCA_016793415.1 Devosia sp.
CGCCGGCGGGGCACCTCCCCCATTATGGAGGGGACGGGGCCGTCTCTCGCAGTTGGCGCCCTACTGCGCCGCCGCTCGCTGCACCACGCCGCCAGTCAGTTGATCAGCCAGCCTGATCGCGTTGAGGACGCTCGCATCCGAGCCCTTGCCGGTGCCGGCGAGGTCGAACGCCGTACCATGGTCGGGCGAGGTGCGCACGATCGGCAGGCCGAGCGTCACGTTCACCGCCTGGTCGAACGCCACCGTCTTGATCGGGATCAACGCCTGGTCGTGGTACATCGCGATCACCGCGTCGTACTTGCGCCAATGCGGCAGGTGGAACAGCGTGTCCGCCGGCATCGGCCCCTCGGCGAGGATTCCCTCGTGCTGTAACTGTGCGATCGCCGGCCCGACGATGTCATAATCCTCGGTGCCGATATTGCCGCCCTCGCTGGCATGCGGGTTGAGCCCGGCGAAGCCGATGCGTGGCTCGGCGATGCCGAAGCGGGTCCGGAGGCTATGCGCGACGATCCGCCCGGTGCTCACCACCAGCTCGAACGTCACCAACGATGGTACGGCGCTGATCGGCACGTGGATGGTCGCCGGAATCACGCGCAGCGCCTCATGCGCCAGCATCATCACCGGGGTCGGCACGACGCCGCCCTGCGCGCAGAGCGCTGCCAGAAACTCGGTGTGGCCGGGATACTTGAAGCCGGCGGAGTAGAGCGCCGCCTTGTGGATCGGCGCCGTGACGATGGCGCGGCAGGCTCCGGTGAGGCTGTCGCCGACCGCACGGCTGATGGCTTCGATTACCACCTTGCCCGAGAGCGCTGTGGGGTCGCCCGGCTTGTCGGGCACGAGGCCGTCGATGTGCACGATGGGCAGCGCTTCGGCGAAGTGTTTGGCAGCCTCGAGCGGCGTGCTTTCCACCATCGCCACCGGCAATCGCAGGCGAGCGGCCCGGGCTCGCAGGAAATCGATATGGCCATAGACGATAAAGGGAGGCAGGCCCAGCTCGGCCCGGTTGGCGAACAGCCTGAGGATCAGGTCCGGCCCGATCCCCGCAGGTTCGCCCATGCTTACCGCCAGCGGTGCCAGAGTGTCGGCCAAGGTGTCCTCGCGTGTCCCAAACACAGAACTGGCGCAGCCGATCGCCGCGCCAGGTTCGTTGCCACTAACATGGACTCGCTAAGCCGCCGGTTGTTTTTGCCTTCGATTTATCGAAGGGGCGGCAAGAGTTCGTTAGTTGTAGACGATCTTGGCTTTGGTGCGTAGCTCGGTCTTGTACTTTTCGGCTTCCGCCTTCATCTGCTCGCCGCCCTGCTCGCTGCGCAGCTTGTTCTTGAGGAAGGTGGTGTCGCGCGCTTCGTTCTTGGCGCAGATGGCCAGCATGGAGACGCCCGCCTCGGTTACCCGCGGCTTGGTGATGCCGCCGACGTTGAGCTTGGCGAGTTCGGCGGCCAGCGGTTCGGGCAGTTGCGTGGCATGACGACGGCCCATGTCGCGCACTGCGGCATCGGTGAAGTTCAGCGATACCTGCACGGCGCTGTCGCACCCCTTGAAGGCTTTGCGGTACTGGTTGGCCTGGCCGGTACGGGCCGACGCGTTGCCGGTCGAGCTGATGAACAGCACTTCCTTGAGGATGTAGTCGTAGCTCGAAGCCTGGTCGAGCTTGGCTTCGGCGGCCTTTTCGAGGTCGAGATCGGAGACCTTGACGCGCGAGGCGACCACCATGCCGCTTACCTGCTGCCAGGCGATCGCGGCGCGGAGGCGGGCCCGCATGGTGTCCATGTTGACGCCGGCCTGCTGCAGGATCTGGCGCAGCTTGTCGCTCGACACCTTGATGTTGCGGGCCACCTGCTGGAAGGCATCGTCGACCTGCTGGTCGGAGATGACGATGTTCATCCGCTTGGCTTCCTGGATCTGCAGCTGTTCATCGATCAGCTGCTCCATCGCCTTCTTGGTGCCGCCACCGCCTTCCAGCGCCAGCAGCTTGGTGCGCTGCGCGATTTCGATATCCGAGATCGGCACGCCGTTGACCGTGACCTTGGTCGCGGCGAAGGCCGGCATGACGCTCAGGGTAAGGCCGATCAGCGTTGCAGCGATGAGGCGGAGCATTGTCGTCACCATTTCAGTTCCTGGGAAGGCCGCCGGATCGCCCCCGGCTCGGCCATCTCAAGGTGGGAAGAATACGGCCAAAATCGGTTGGCCGAGGTCGGTTGCCGGTCAATTGGGCCGGCCGGACTAGTAGTTGAGAATATCGAACTGCGCCCCTGGCGCCTTAAGCTTGAACTGTACGCCGAACGTCACCGAGTTCGGCGTCTCGTGCGTCGCCCCATTGGCCTGCGCAAAGCCGCCCGCGAGGAAGAAGCCATCGTCATAGATCAGCTCGCCGCGGGCTTCCAGCCACTCGCTGGCGGCAATGTCCCACGACACGCTGCCATTGGCGCGCCAATAGTCGAGCGGCAAGGGCGTGCTGCCACGCACCGTCACTTCATGTTGATCTGCCGTCACGCCGGTGGCGGCGTCGGCGGGCAGGTAGACATAGTCGCCGCCCAGCGAGTAGGGGCCGAAGGCGTAGCTGCCACCAACCCCGGCACGCGCGACGCGCGGACCATCGGGGTCGACCTGCATCTTGCCGCCCAGCGTCAGCCCGGCATAGGGCGAACCGCGCGCCCCCAGCACGAGGTAGGACGCGTCATCCTCCATGCCGCTGCCGACGCCGGTATTGACCGGATCGTCGACGGCGAAGGCGTTGACCCCGGCGAGGTGGAAGCTCTGCCCGGCCACGATCTCCAGCCACTGGCCGCCGGAGAAATTGGCGAGGTAGCGCGCCCCGACATTGGCGCGCAGACCGGTTTCCTGCCGGTCGGTGCCGGTGAAGCGGTCGTAGGAAAAGAGGTTGGTGTCATCGAGCACGAAGCTGTGCGCGTTGTCGTTGGTGATGCCCACCAGCGAGCTGTCGCTGCCGCGATAGACCAGCTGCGCAATCGGCTCGAGCAGGTGCGTATCGAGCCCATTGGCGGCAAACAGCGGCCAGCGGAAATCGACCGCCGCAATCGGCGTCGCGGCGAACAGAAACTGGTCGGCAGGTTCGGGATCACCGACGACCGGGCTACCGAGGCTGCCGCTGTCGTAGTTGGCAATGTCGGCGCGCAGCCCGAGATAGGGCGTAACCACCACTCCGCCCGGCACGATGATCTGGTTCTGCCAGCTGAGCTCCCCCGACGCGTGGGTCTTGGAGCCTTCGTACCCGAAAACATAGGGGATGCCGCTGTAGAGTGCTGCCGAGTTCTCGGCGCGATACACCCCGAGCAGGTTGCCGTTGGCGCGCACCTGACCCCAGTCGCCCAGATCGAAGTAACCCGTTCCACGCGCATTCGGCAGCGTCGCCGCCTGCTGGTTCTGTGCCGTATCGGCCAACAGGTCGCTTGCATACTGGCCGAGCTTCAGGAACTCCTGCAGCCGTATGTCGGCGTAAAAGTCGTCGCTGAGATGGGTTGCATAGACCTCGTTGGTCACCCAGTCGGCGGTGCTGAAATCGTAGTCGTCGAAATAGGCCGCGTCGGTGAAGGCGCTGTAGGACCAGCCGACGGTCCAGTCGGCAATCGGCTGGAAGCGCCCGGAACTCTGGATTGCACCTCGCCATTCGCGGTTGCCGATGCCCGAGAACGCGCCGGGATCAAGCTGGTAGATGCCCGACGCCTTGACGGTGAACGAGCCGTAGTCGAACTGCTGCTGCCACTCCGCCGCCATCAGGAAGCCCTGGCGCGACATCAGCGACGGGGCGAGCAGGATCTGCGTGTCGTCGCCGATATTGATGAAGTAAGGCGCCGTGATCCGCGCGCCGTATTCGGCCTTGTAATTGACGCTCGGCAGCAGGAAGCCGTTGCTCTGCTTCGCGCTCGGATCGGGCAGCGACAGCCACGGCAGCCAAGCCACCGGGATGCCGAGCACCTCCAGCGAGGGCTGCTCGAAATAGATCGTCTTGGTATCGGCGTTCTGGATCAGCTTGGCGGCCTTCACCTTCCAGCCGATGCGGTTGCCCTTGGCGTCGATGCACTCGCCGCAAGGCGTGTAGGTCGCCTGGTTCAGCACCGTCTCGAGCGTGCTGGAATACCGCACATCGCTGGCCGTCACCCGCGCGCCATCGCTGGTGGTGAGGGTCAGCGACTGGATGAAGGCCTGCTTCATCCCACCCGTAACTTCGATGGTTTCGGCGGTGTATCTGGTTCCCGCCGGGTCGACCAATTGCACGTTGCCGATGCAGTTCAGGTTGCCGGTCTGCTGTTCGTAGCGCAGGTCGTCGCAGGCAATCGAATAGCCTTCGTACTGCATCAGCACGCGGCCCTGCGCGCTGATCACGTCACTGCGCTTGTCGTAGGAAAGGACGTTGGCCTCGACCTTGGCCGGGGCGCCAGGCTCGGGCAGGGTGGCAAAGAAGCCTTCAGGCAGGAACTGCGCCGCGGCAGGCGATGCAGCCACCAGGGCGAACGCCAGCACCGCGCCGAACTGGCGCAGGCGCGTCCCCATCCCCCGGTCGCGGCGCACAATGCTCACGTCCGCCCGTCTTCCCTGTTGAGCAGCACCGTCACGCCAATGACGATCGCTACTACTGCCGGCCCTGCGACTGCGATGGCCGGATGCATCACGCCGGCACCCCCGGCGCGTCCCGCCATCTCGGTCACGACATAAACCAAGACGCCAAGGACGATACCATAAAGCACCGCCCCACCATACTTATTGGTCCTTCGATAACCGGCCGTAAACGCGAAGGCAATGACCAGCGAGCCACACAGCGTAAGTGGCAGTGCAAGCAGCCTGAGGAACCGCGTTTCCGTTTCGGCCCGTTCCCTCGAATCGGTGAGCCGGGCTGCCAGCGATCCCGCCAGTTCCCACACCGTCATGTCCTTGATCGAAGCGATCCGCGCCCGCATGTCGCCGGCCGTTCGGGCCGTAGGCAGGCGGAAGTCCGTCATTGCCTCCGGCATTTCGTTGGAGCGGTAACGCGTCGCTTCTGGCATCACCCATTCGCTGCCGACCAGCTCGGCTGCCGGCGCTTCGATCCGGTCACGCGGCGCCTCCATCAGGAACACGTTGACGCTGCCGAGCGCGGTGCCCGACGGGTTCACGTACCCGGCCTCGAGAATGTAGTGCAGATCGGCCTGCCGCTCGTCGAGCCACAGCGTGCCGGAGCCTCCGACCGCGCCGTTCGTGGTGCTTGGCGATAGCGTCCGGTTGAACTGGATCACTGCCGTGTCGAGCACCAGGGTCACCAGCGCACCGCCGGCGAAGGTGACCGCCAGCGGCACCATCATCACCCGCCAGACCGAGCGGCCCGAGGCCTTGATCACCGTCAGCTCGCGCGTAGCCTGCAGGTTCAGCAGGCCTGCTACGGTGCCGACCAGAAAGGTCAACGGCAGTGTGTCGATGATCCAGCGTGCCGCGGCCAGCGCCACTGCCGCCAGCGCCAGGGGCGCCCCGCCGGTCGCCGAGAGGGCAGAAAAGCGGGTGGTGTTGAGCGACTCGACCAGCAAGACGATGCCGAACAGCACCACGAGCGTCAGCCCGACATTGCTCGCCAAGCGCCTGACGATGATCCAGTCGATCCGGTTCATCGGCTATGCGCCTCGCGGGGCAGGGGGGCAAACACCCGCAGCCGGTAAACGAGAATAGCCACCGAGAGCACGATCAGCACGATCACTCCGCTGGTTTCCCGCGCCCAGCCCGCAACTGGCGCGTAGGAGGTGATGGCGCGCTCGAACAGCACGGCGCCGAGCACGGTGATTTCCACCGGCAGCACTGGTTCCTTGCGGCGACCCGAGGGGAACGCGCCGATCGCAGCAACGAACAGGCACAGGGCCAGCACCCGGAAGCCGTCGGAGGTGCGCTCGGCCATGCGGCGCAACGACTCGGCCGGCCAATCTCCCTCGGTCAGCCCGCGCATGATCATGCCGTAGGTGCTCTGGTCGCCGCGCCGCTCACCGGTATCTTCGTCACCGGTGAGGCGTTCCAGCGCGATGTCGTAGCGCTCGAACGAAATCTCCGAGAACTGCCCGTCGGCGGTGCGGTACTGGATAGTCCCGCTCTCGAGCTGCAGCACATAGCCAAGCTCATCGGCCGTAATCAGAGCCGTGTCGGCGATGTAGGTCCGCCGCGTATCCGTGTCGCGCCGGTCATCGGCGAAGAAGGAGGTAATCTCGCCGTTCGCACCCCGACCGCCGACCGTGATCGTCACACCATCCCCCAATTCCGCGAAGCGGTTTGGGACCAGCGAATGTCCGACCAGGTCGGCTGCCGCCTGGGCCTTGATCAGGTTGTTCTCGCGGCTCGCCAACGGCTCGATCACATGGGCCAGCAGCAACACCATCAGCGTGCCGATCGCGGCATAGCCGAGGATCGTCCCGAGCAGCGCCGGCAGCCGCTGCGAGGCATGAATGATGTGGAGCTCGCGCGAGCCCTGCATGGCACGCAGCGCCCGCGCCAGCCCGATGGCGAGACAGACATAGAGAAAGGCGATGGAAAGCGGCGGCAGACCGAGGATGGTCTGCCAGAACAGGGTGCCCAGTCCGCGATCGCGGACCGCCCCGACCTCGACGATTCTGAGCAGCTGCACGAGGTAGAGAATGGTCAGCGCGACCCCGAAAAGCGCAGCGGCTTCGGCGGCAAAAAGCCTGAAAAGATAATTGCCTAGCCGGGTCATGCTAACAAACGGGTTCCGACGCGCGTCCACCCTCCGGTCTGCCCCCGGCCGATGAACCGGGCGGACTGTGCCCGCCCGCCCCATGGCTTGGCAAGCCAATCGGGCGGGCGCATGGCCATTGCCCCCGGGGTGTTGCGGGATTGACGCGACGGGCGTAGCCACTATCAGTCGTCAGCCTGCTCCATTCGCGGACGATGCGCCCGCCCCATTGCCACAAGGTATTTTCGCCCATGCCGAACCGGATCGAGATCAAGACCGCCGCCCTGCCGCTCAAGGCGACCGGGACGCTGGTTGTCTATGTCGCCGAAGGCGCTGCCCCTACCGGAGGCGCGGCCGAGGTCTGGAAGGCCACAGGGCTCGACTGGCACAAGGTGTCCGCTGCCGCCAACTTCAAGGGCAAGCAGGGGCAGGCGATCGAGTTGCTGGCGCCGGCCGGCGTCGCCGCCGATCGGCTGCTGGTGCTCGGCAGCGGCAAGCCGGCACCCGACGCCGGGCTCTCGGCCTGGACCGACCGCGGCGGTTCCCTCGCCGGCAAGCTGGCCGGCGTCAGGGCAAGCAAGGCCGCCGTGCTGCTCGACGATGCCGAAGCGACACCGGAGCGAGTCGGCGAACTGGCCGCCGGCCTCCGCCTCCGTCACTACCGGTTCGATCGCTATAAGCCGGCCAAGACCGATGACAACGGCGACAGCGCGCTGACCGTCACCTTGCATGTCGATGGCAAGTCCGCCGCCGACAAGGCCATTGCCGACCGCCAGGCTACCGCGGAGGGCACGCTGCTCGCGCGCGACCTGATCCATCTGCCGCCCAACGTGCTGGGCACGCTCGAATTCGCTGCTGAAGCAGCCAAGCTTGCCGAACTCGGCGTCGAGATCGAGCAGCTCGACGAGAAGGCGATGCGCAAGCTGGGCATGAATGCGCTGCTCGGCGTGGCGCAGGGCTCGGCCCGGCCGCCACGCCTCGTCATCATGCGCTGGAATGGCGGCAAGGCGAAGGAGCAGCCGATCGCCTTTATCGGCAAGGGCGTGGTGTTCGATTCCGGTGGCATCTCGATCAAGCCCGGCCTCGGCATGGAGGATATGAAGGGCGACATGGGTGGCGCAGCTGCCGTCACCGGCCTGATGCACGCGCTTGCCGCCCGCAAGGCCAAGGTCAACGCCATCGGCGTCATCGGGCTGGTGGAGAACATGCCGTCGGGCACCGCCTATCGGCCGGGCGATATTCTCACGGCCATGAGCGGCACCACCATCGAGATCGTCAACACCGACGCCGAGGGGCGCCTCGTCCTCGCCGATGCCCTTTGGTACACGCAGGATCGCTTCAAGCCAAAGTTCATGATCAACCTCGCGACCCTCACCGGCGCCATCGGCGTGGCGCTCGGCAGCGATCATGCGGGGCTGTTCTCCAACAATGACGAGCTGTCGGCCAAATTGCTGGCCGCAGGTCTCGCCACCGGCGAAAAGCTCTGGCGCATGCCGATGGGCGCAGCCTACGACAAGCAGATCGACAGCCGCTTCGCCGACATCAAGAACTCGGGCGGCCGCCCGGCCGGCTCGATCACCGCCGCGCAGTTCCTTGCGCGCTTTGTGAACGATGTGCCTTGGGCGCATCTCGATATCGCCGCCGTGGCGCTCGCCTCGCCCACCAGCGAGACCAACACTGCCTGGGCCTCCGGTTTCGGCGTGGCGCTGCTCGACCGGCTGGTCCGCGACAACTACGAGGCCAAATGACCGGGGAACTGCCCGATCTGCCGCTTGTCGCCAACCCGTCGCGCCTCTGGCTGCTGCCGATCGCGGCAATCGCCCTGTTCGCCGGGCTGGTGGCGCTGCTGCCGAGCGGGCTGCTGCTGGCGAGTCTGTTCGGCCTGCTCGGCATGCATCCGAGCGTCGATCTGACCCTGCTGGCGCTGCCGACCCTGGCGGTGGCGGTGTTCTTTCTGGCCGTCGCGGCTGGCGTGATCGGCGATCTCAGGCTCGAGCGCCCGGTGCTGACCATCGACCAGCATGGTGTGTTCGATCGTCGCGTCACCGATGCTCCGATCGCCTGGGCTGACGTGGCGGAGGTTGCCCCGGCTCACGGCGGGGGCGGTGTGCTGCTGGCGCTCAAGACCCCGCGCGAGACCCGCCTCAGCCCCTATCGCGCCGGCACGGCCGGGTTTCGTCAGCCGGCGGCCGGCCTCGCCAATATTCCCGTGCGGGCCATGGACCGGCCCGCACGACTGCTGGCCGAGACGCTTACGGCGCTGGCCTTGCGCCATGGCGCCGTGCCGCCGACGGAGGAGGGGACGTGACCGAGATCCTGTTCTATCACCTCGAAAGCCAGCCACTCGAACGCGTGCTGCCGGTACTGCTCGAAAAGTCGCTGGAGCGCGGCTGGAGCGCTGTCGTCGAAACCGCCAGCGAGGAGCGGGCTCGGCTGCTCGACGATATGCTGTGGACCTATCGCGACGACAGCTTCCTGCCGCACTCGCTGGCCGGCGGCGACGCCGATCATCTACAGCCGGTGCTGATCACCACCCGGCCGCACAATCCCAACAATGCCGAGGTCCGGTTCTTTGTCGATCGCGCCGTACCGCAGTCAGGCGAGGGGTACCAGCGCATCGTCTTCATGTTCTCCGGCCACGATCCCGACGCAGTGACGGAAGCCCGGGCCGCCTGGAAGGCGCTGCGCGACGGCAACGAAGTCACCTACTGGCAGCAGGACGGCAACGGCAGGTGGACGAAGAAGGGGTAGGGGGACCAGGCGACGAGTCTCAGCCCGGCTCCCACCCGTCTTCCGCCTGCTCGAACTTCGAGAACTGAAACCCCGGCGCTACGGTGCAGCCGACCAGCGTCCAGTCGCCGAGGCATGCCGCGCGCTGCCAGGCATTGCCGGGGATCACCAGTTGCGGCCGTTCGCCGGCGATGAGGTTGTTGCCGAGTGCGTGCTCGGTGACGCTCTTGCCATCACGCGAGATATCGAGCCGCATCGGCGCGCCGGCATACCAGTGCCACACCTCGGCCGAGTCCACCCGGTGCCAGGCGCCGGTCTGGTGGTTGCTCAGCAGGTAGTAGATCAGCGTCGAGTGCGGTCGGCCGGTGCCGTTGAGCGTGTCGGCGAAGGTCTGCTTGTAGAAGCCGCCCTCGGGGTGCGGCTCCATGCCAAGCAGCGCCACCACTTCGCTTGCGGTCATTGCCGTCATCCCATCGCCCTTTCGGCCTGCTCCAGCTCTTCGCTGAGCGTCAGCCAGCTTTCCTCGACCTTGGCGATTTCGCCCTCGAACCGCGCCTTGTCCTTGCCCAGCAGGATCACCCGTTCGGGCGCTCCGTCATAGGTTTTGGGGTCGGCGAGGAAACCATCCACTCGCGCCAGTTCAGTTCTCAGCCGGCCGAGCTTCTGTTCGAGGTCCTTGATCGATTTGCGCAGCGGCGCCACTTCGGCGCGCTTCGCCGCGGCATCCTGCCGGGCCGCCTTGCGGTCCTCGACCAATGGAGCCGCGTCCTTCTTGCCGCCCTTGCCGCTGCTGCTCGAGGTCAGGAGCCGCTGGTAGGTGTCGAGGTCCTCGTCGAATTCCTCGATCGTGCCGTTCTGGGCGATCCACAGCTTGTCGACCGTGGCGTCGATCAGGTGGCGGTCGTGGCTGATGATCAGTACGGCGCCCGAGTAATCGTTGAGGGCCGCCACCAGCGCGTCGCGGCTGTCGATATCGAGATGGTTGGTCGGCTCGTCGAGGATCAGCATCCCGGGCCCGCCGAAGGTGATGAGCCCGAGCAGGAGGCGCGCCCGCTCGCCACCCGAGAGGTTCTTCACCTTGGTATCCATGCGCGAGGTGGTCAGCCCCATCTGCGCCACACGCGAGCGGCGCTTGGCCTCGCTGTCATAGGGCATCAGGTCGATGACATGCTCGAACGGAGTCTGTTCGGGCTTCAGCTTGTCGAGCTGGTGCTGGGCGAAATAGGCGATCTCCAGGCCTTTGCCCTTGCGCATTTCGCCGCCCATGGGCTTCAGGTCGCCCGACAGCAGTTTGGCGAAGGTCGATTTGCCGTTGCCGTTGACGCCGATCAGCGCGATGCGGTCGTCCGGGTCGATCCGGTTGGTGATGTGGCGGAGGATCACCTTGTCGCCATAGCCTACCGACACGTTGTCGAAGGTCATCATCGGCGACGCCGGAATCTTCTTGGGATCGGGGAAGTTGAACGGCGAGGAGCTCTCGTCGAACATCGCTGCCGGT
>JAEUMC010000674.1 GCA_016793415.1 Devosia sp.
TCAGCGTGCCGGTCACCTTCCTCGCCAAATGGAAGACCACCGTGCAACTCGTGGCGCTCGGCCTGATCATCGCCGCGCCGATGCTGCTGGGCCTCGGCTTCATCAGCCACGTCTTCCTGTGGCTCGCCGGCGGCCTCACCGTCTGGACCGGCTGGGAATATCTGCGCTCCACCTGGCCGCATCTGTCGGGACCCGAACTATGAAGATCCGCTATTTCGCCTGGCTGCGCGAGCGCCTCAACCGCGGCGAGGAAGAGGTGACTCCGCCCGCTGAAGTCGTCACCGTCGGCGACCTGATTCAGTGGCTGAGGGATCGCGACGAAGCCGCTGACCTTGCAATGCAAAAGCCCAGCCTGATCAAGGCGGCGCTCGACACCGAGATCGTGCCGCATTCGACCCCGATCGCCAATGCCAAGGTTGTCGCCCTGTTCCCGCCGATGACCGGCGGCTGACCATGTCGGTCCGCCTGCAGGAAGCGTCCTTCGATCCCGGCGCCGAGACCAACGCATTTCTTACGGCATCGGCCGGGGCCGGCGCCGCCGTCACCTTCACCGGCCTGGTGCGCTCGCGCCCCGACGATCCGGTCAGCACCCTGACCCTCGAAAGCTACCCCGAGCTGGCCGAAGCCCAGATCGGCAAGGCTATCGCCGAGGCGGTGGTGCGCTTCGGGCTGATCAAGGCAACGGTCATCCACCGCTATGGCCGGCTCGCCGTGGGTGAGCCGATCGTCCAGGTGATGACGCTGGCCCCCCATCGACAAGCCGCCTTCGATGGCGCTTCCTTCCTGATGGACTATCTGAAGACCGACGCCCCCTTCTGGAAGAAGGAATTGACCCCCGAAGGGGAGCGCTGGGTGGAGGCCAAGCCCGAAGACGACGACGCCCGCGCCAAATGGAACAAGTGATGACCGATCCCCGCCCGCCCTTCTCGCTCGTGGGCATCGACCACGTCGTCTTCATCGTCGACGATCTGAAGAAGGCCACCAAATGGTACGCCGACGTGCTCGGCTGCCAGCCCGGCTACTCCTATCCGACGCTGGGCATGGAGCAGGTCTGGTGCGGCGCCGCGCTGATCGTCCTGTGGGACATCACCCACCCCGGCGCGGCCTCGGCCATCCCGCCGGTGAAGGGCGGCCGCAATGTCGACCATGTCTGCATCGCGCTCTCGCCCTTCGACGAGGATGCGATGCGCGCCCACCTCGCGGCGCACGATGTCCGGATCGAGCGCGAGGCGCTGCATGGCGGCGCCCGTGGCATGGGCAACTCGTTCTATGTGCTCGACCCCTGGGGCAACAAGCTCGAGCTCAAGGGCCCGGCGGTCTATCCGGACGGGCGCGACTGGCCGAAGACCTGAAGCGGAGAGCCTGATGAACGAGACCGACCACAAGCACCTGGTGCGCTGCGCCGAGCTCGCCGAGGCGGCGCTGAGCTCGAACAACGACCCCTTCGGCTCGATCCTCGTCTCGGCCGAGGGCAAGGTGCTGTTCGAGGAGCACAACTGGGAATCGACCGGCGATGCCACGCGGCATCCCGAGATCGATATCGCCAGATGGGCCGCGGCCAACCTGAGCCCCGCCGACCGCGCCGGCGCCACCGTCTACACCTCCGGCGAGCACTGCCCGATGTGCTCGGCCGCCCACGCCTGGGTCGGGCTGGGCCGCATCGTCTACGCCGTCTCCTCGGCGCAACTGACCGCATGGCGCACCGCCATGGGCGATGGCCCCTCACCGGTCAACGGCCTGCCGATCAACGCCATTGCGCCGGGGCTGCCGGTAGAGGGTCCGGACCCGGAGCTGCAGGAGCGGATGCATGAGTTGCATCGGCGGCGGCATGCGATGCGGGCGCGGGTACCTGACTAGCCGCTGGTGAGGGTGGCACCACCCCCTCCGAGCTTCGCTAGTTCGCTGACGCTCACAAGCTGCGCTTGCCTTGTAACTTGGACTCATCCGCATCTGGTAAGATTCCAGGTGCGGTGAGCCGCAGCAGTACGACGCTTGCCTGGGTGTGGGAGCCCGCGGGGGAGCGGGTTTCGCTGCGGCTCGATCCATTGATCCCGAACAGT
>JAEUMC010000710.1 GCA_016793415.1 Devosia sp.
GACTGGGCTCATGGCTATGCACTCGAGCGCTACGGCAAGACCGACACCGCGGCGCTCGACGGCTTCGGATTGCTGGGCCGCAAGACCGTGCTCGCTCATTCGGTGTTCCTGACCGATGACGACATGGCGACGGTCAGTGCCGCCGGCGCCGGCGTGGCGCATTGCGCGCTTTCCAACATGTATTTCGGCAACGCGGTGTTTCCGCTGCGCCGGGCGCTAGAGAAGGGCCTGCATGTCGGGCTCGGTACCGACATTTCGGGTGGTCCCTCCGGCTCGATGCTGGAAGCCTGCCGCGCCACTGCCCAGGCCTCGCGCCTGCTCGAGGATGGCGTCGATGCGACGGATTCACGTGAAACGCGGGGCGTGCCGAATTCGCGCATCGACATGCTCACCGCCTTCCACCTTGCCACGGCAGGGGGCGGCGAAACGCTCGATCTGCCCGTCGGACTGTTCCGCCCCGGCTATCACTTCGACGCGTTGCTGGTTGACCCCCTGGCAGAGGCCGGGACGATCCGGCTGTTCGGCGCCGATCCGGCCGACCGGATCGAGCAAATCCTCTATACTGCCAGCCGACCGAACATCGCCGCCACCTTCGTCGGCGGTGACCTGGTCAGCGGGACGGCTCCACGTTCCTGAACCGACCGAGACACCATGCCCAAATCCGTCTACCTCGCCGGCCCCGAAGTGTTCCTGCCCAACGCCCGCGAGATCCTCGACAAGAAGATCGCCCTGACCCGCGAGGCGGGTCTGGTGCCGGTGTCGCCGGGCGACCTCGAGTTTCCGCCGACCAACAGCAAGTGGGAGCTGGGCCTCGCCATCAGCGCCATCGACGAGAAGCTGATGCACTCGGCCGACGCGATCATCGCCAACCTGACGCCGTTCCGCGGCATCGCCGCCGACACCGGCACCTGCTTCGAGCTGGGCTTCATGTGCGCGCAGGGCAAACCGGCCTTCGCCTATACCAACGTCAAGGCCGACCACGGCGTCCGCACCCGCGCCCACTTCAACGGCGAGTGGTACGCCGACGCCGAGGGCAAGCCGCGTGGCCCAGATCACATCCTGATCGAGGACCTGGGCTTCATCGACAACCTGATGCTGCATGGCGGCGTGGTGAACCGCGGCGGCGCCGTGGTAGTGGGCGACGCGCCGATGGGCGAGGAGCTCACCGACATGACGGCGTTCCGTCGCGTGCTGAAGCTGGCAGCGGAGATGCTGGGGTAACGTCAGCTACATCCAGCTCGCTGCGCACCCCTCCCCAACCCTCCCCGTCGAGGGGAGGGTGTCTGCCGGTGCTTGTGGCACGGTCGAAGACCAGTACTGGATCGGCACCTCCCCCTGGACGGGGGAGGTTGGGAGGGGGTGTGAGGCGGGCACGAAGCCCCGGGCCTCAGGAGTCCGGATGCTGGAACACCAGCGTCGCGTTCGTGCCGCCAAACCCAAAGCTGTTGCTGAGCGCGATCCCCACATCGACGTTGTCGCGGCGCTGCCTCAGGATCGGCATGTCCGCGAACACCGGGTCGAGTTCCTCGATATTGGCGCTTTCGCACAGGAACTTCTCGCGCATCATCAGGATGCAGTAGATCGATTCCTGCACGCCCGTAGCGCCGAGCGAGTGGCCGGTGAGCGATTTGGTGGCCGAGATCGGCGGGCAGCTGTCGCCCGAGCCGAACACCGTGCGGATCGCTTCCATTTCCTTCAAATCGCCGACCGGCGTCGAAGTGGCGTGCGGGTTGATGTAGTCGACCTTGCCCTTCACCGTCGACAGCGCCTGCTGCATGCAGCGGATGGCGCCTTCGCCCGAGGGCGCGACCATGTCGTAGCCGTCCGAAGTCGCGCCATAGCCGACCAGCTCGGCATAGATGGTGGCGCCGCGTGCCTTGGCGTGCTCGTATTCCTCGAGCACCAGGACGCCCGCGCCGCCGGCGATGACGAAACCGTCGCGCTTCGCATCATAGGCGCGCGACGCCTTTTCCGGCGTGGCGTTGAAAT
>JAEUMC010000716.1 GCA_016793415.1 Devosia sp.
GCTGTGGCCCGTTCCGGCATCGTCGATGGCAACCGCGAATCCGGCCTGCCCCAGTTCTCCGATCACGCTTGCGGCGTGCTCCAGATCCGGAAGCTCCTGGCGCTCCGTGACTTCAAGGATGATCTGACGAGGTGAAGCACCCGCCTGCGTAACCAGTTCTTGAAGCTCGCTCGCGAAATTCGGCTCAAGAAGGTGGGACGGGACGATGTTGACCGCCACCGTGAAGTCCGGCCGGGCGTACAAGACGTCCCGTAGCTCGAACAAGGCTCGGCCGAGCAGATTCCAGGTCAGCACCCGTGCCCGCCCTGACTGCTCGACATGGGGAATAAATCGCTGCGGCGGCACGATGCTTCCATCCTTACGCAGCCACCGCGCCAGAATCTCGCAGCCGACAACCTCGCCGGTCGCAAGCGAGACGACAGGCTGGACGAAGGGGACGATTTCTCCCGCCGCCAGCGCTTCATCGATTTCCGCCAACAGCGTCCGTTTCGGAACCACAAGCCAGGCGAGCAGCCCGCCAAACGCGAGCCCCAGGAGCGCCGCCGGCACCCAATAGTAGGGAAGCAGGCCACGGTTCCATTGGGCAAGGGCGGCGCCATCGACTGCAATCGACATCTCGAGCGGGTACCGGCTCGACGCATTCGAGAACGTAACGGCACGCTCCCTGAACTCGGGGCTGGTGCCGCTGCCCGCCGTGAACGATGCGACGGCTTGGCCGCCGGCGACGCGCAGATCCAGTTGGGCGTCGCTGGCGAGCGGGCCGGGCAACACGCCGAACAGCAGGGCATCGGTATTCACCATCGCCAGGAGCGAAGCATCGGGAAGCGCACGCCAGAGAACGCCGAGCGAAGTTGACAATCCTTGCGCAAGCCGGACGAGCCCCACGCTCGGATTCCGGGCCGGGGTCACCTCTTCAGCACTGAGCATGCCGGTGCCGGACTCGAGCACCTCTGGGAAGGCAGCGCAGAGCGTGGTCCCGGCATCATCGACGACACGAATGTCCTTGATCGCGCTACGAGCGAAAACCTGCTGGCGCATCGCCGCCAGCGCACCCGCCTCGCATCCAGTCATGCCGCGCTCGACCAACTCGCCAAGCCCGACGAACGCAAAGTCGGCCTCGATCTCGGCCCGGCGCAGGACAGAGGCCGAAAGGTCCTGCAGTTGCGCGCGGTTCTGGAAGCCGATCAGCGCCTCTCCGCCGAGGTAGCCGGCAGCCGTGAACGCGGCGGTCGCGACTAACGCAACCAACGCGCGGTACGCCGCTCTTCGATATCCCCGCATGAGCACCTCGGATGCCGGAAGCGGGTCAGATTGCCGCGAAAGTCTTCAGAAACCGTTGTCGGCCGCCTGGCCCTTGCTCTGAGCTATCCGCTCGACAGAATGGAGGCGCTCTCGTCGTCGAGCGGAACGCAGAGCTCGATCTCAACGCCCGCAACAAAATCGTCTTGCGCAGAGGTCAGCCGAGCCGTCATCGAGGTCATCCGGAAGGACCTTCCGTCGGCGAGCTCGAAGATCAGCGGCAGAACGACCGGAAACTCGAAATTGCCCTGGACAACGGACGCGTCGAAGGCTCCCGTCTCGGCGACCTCTTGCAGCCTCCCCCGGAACTCCGGGTGCTCGATCACATGTCGACGGAGGCGCGACTGCACCACGGCCGCAACCTGCGACCAATTTGTGATGCCGCTGCGAAAGCCCGGCGCCAACATGATATCGAACAGGTTGACCTGCGTTCCATCACCCCGGTCGGGCAGCTGAAACAGCGCCTTGCCGCGCGCGTTGGCGGCGATTACGTCCCAGGTCTCTGTTAGCGCAAGCGCGGGATATGGCCATGGCTCGAGGATGTATCGCTCCAGCCGCTTCAGCGCCTCCAGCACCGCGTCATCATCCGGCGCCCTGCGGCGATATGGACTGACGAAGCCCGCGGACTCGAAGAGGTCGGCGCGACGGCTCGACTGAAGCTCGAGCGCGTCGCTCAAGCGCAGGATCATCTCGCGTGTCGGGCGGGAGCGGCCGGTCTCAAGAAAAGAGATGTGGCGCTGCGTCGTCTCCACATTGAGGGCGAGACGATGCTGGCTCATCCCGTTCGCCCGCCGCTCTTCTGCAAGGGCCTCACCAAAGTTCATCGATGGTCCTCCACGCTCCATGAGTGGCCTTCGGAGCCACTGACCGCAATTCCCTGCGCGGGAATTGATGTTGGCATGTCCCCTCCATCATCCTCGTGGCAACGATACGCATTGGAGGTTGTCGTGCTTTTCTGGATTGCTGCGGTCCTGGGCCTCTACTTCGCCCAACTCTTCATTCCCTCGCTGTTCCGGATGGTCCAGCCCGAAGTTGGATTGTTGCGGTATGTCGGCTCGCGGGACAATCTGCCGCCGCTGAGTAGCGTGGGGGGGCGATCCGAACGCGCAGTGCGGAATCTCGCGGAGAGCCTGCCGTTCTTTCTCACTACCGGCATCCTGACGATCGTCCTCGGCCGCGGGACGGACTTCGGTGTTCTGGGCGCACAGATCTTCTTCTGGGGACGGCTGGGCTATCTCGCCCTCTACCTCGCGGCCATCCCGTGGATCCGTTCGATTGTCTGGACTGCGGCGTTCGCTGGGATCGTCGTCATGGCCTGGCCGCTTGCAATGGCTTGAGGAGAACATCGTGTCGCTCGTTCGAGTCGTCCGCGGACCTGAACGGACCCGAAGTTCCGGCGATCGTGCAGTTCCTGCAAGATGAAAAGGCCCTCACGTACCGGCCATCGCCTTCGTTGCTTGCAATCCGATCGCACGTCCCACATCAAGCAACCCTTTGGCGAGATACGCATGAGCGCGTCGCCACGACACCCGACTGCAACGTTCTTCAAAGCGATCGCGATGTTATCATGAAGGCAGCGCCGACCCACTCAGTTCAGCGGTTGACAGGCATGGCGAGAGGAAGATTGAACAGGCGCGCCCAGGCTTTCGTCGCCGCGATCTGGATGCCGACGATGTCGGTATTGGCCGTCCACCAGCCATTGGCCGGGGCGACGAGGATGTCGGGCGAGCCCAGGGCGGATTGCACGATCGGCCAGACCAGCAGCTGCTCGTAGCAGATGAGGCTCGCAACCCTTCTGCCATGGACCATGACGACCGGATTGGCGAAGAAGTCGGCACGGGCGCCGGCGGGCTCCCCAATCAGGTCGAGCCAAGGCTGCCACATCGAAACCGGGACCGGCATCCGTTGGCGATACCGTATTGCAGCGCCCTGCCCCGTCAACTCGATCATGATATTGTCGTAGCCGGTGTCGTGAACGATGACGGCACCACTATAGACGGTGGCGCCGAGATCCTCGAGTGATCTGCTCCAGAGCCGCGCGATCGTGGGCGTCCAGACGCCCAAGGCGCTCTCTGGAAGGACCACCACTGACGCCCCGTTTTTTGCCTCCTCGCGGACGCGGCCGATAGTATCCAGGTGTTGCCGATAGTCAGCATACACGCCGTTGCTGCCGCCGAATTTGGTGTCGACCCCGATCCAGCCCTGCGGTGAGTCGGGGGCGCTCCAGTTCGCGGTTGACCATATCCAGAGACCTCCAAGTGTTAGGATCGCGATCGGCCAAAATCTCGTCGTCATGACGAGAAGGCCGATTGCTGCCGCCGCGAGTCCGACCCACTTCCACCCGGGAAACAAAATGCCGGCCGCGGTGATCGGGTGCGCCCAACCAACAATGCCGATCGGCGGCACGCTGAGTAGCACGGCGATGATGGCGTAGCGGATGACGCGGCCCCGTCCCGCCCGCCCGGTCCACAGCAGCGCGTGGGCGGCGACGAACAGCACCGATGCTCCGACCCAGAGCGCGACGCCGGCCTCGAAACCGCTCCCATAGAAATTGCTGACGCCTTGCGGCAGCCCGCGCGAGGCGGCGAGGAAATACCCCGCCGCAACAAGTGCGGCCGCGATCCGCGTCGGCGACAACGCCCAGAGTGCCGGGAACAACATCGCGGCGGGCAACAGGCGCGGCTCGCCACTCCAGCCGATGAGACCAGTCGCGATCGCCGTCGCGATGAGCAGACCGGATCGAACCAAGTCAGGGAGTGAAGACCAGTAGTGGATGGGCGAGGCCCAGAACGCCGGCGGCCGGGATGGGCCCGAAGTATCTCGAGTCATAGGAACCTGCGAATTCGGAGAAGAGGAAGAGTTGGCGAGGTGGCACGACACCGCCCGAGGCGGGAGCAAGTGCCCTACCCTCGCCGTCGACTGGACGAACGGAAGAATGGGCGAGCGGCGCGCCGTCGACGGCGATCGACCGGTCGATGACGACATGCTGGCCGGCAACCGCGACCACGGTCTTGATGAGCGGCGAGTACCATCCCGGGCAGAGCCCATGGCCGAGATAGCCGCGCTCACGTGCACGCTCGAAGGCAGAGCTCGGCGGTGGACAGATGAAGATCCGATCGCCGACCGCGACGTCGCGCCCTAGCGGTTCGACGCGCCACAGGCCCAGCGGATAGCTGGGCGTGAGATTCACCCGCAGACCCGCGACGAAGCCGATGGCGGCGAGCATGGGAAGGACGGCCAGCGACATTCCTATCGCGCCGGCCGCGCGTGCTCGGAACCTCATTTCAGGACTTGCCCCTGGCGCTGCGTCTGCCGCAGCGCCTCGGTCTCTTTGAGCGCCGACACGGTGCGCTCATGAGCGGCCAGCTGCTGGGCGGCACGCATGGCCGGCCAGGCCGATGCGAGCGTCTGCTGCTCGGCCGGAGCGAGACCGGCCGAGGCTGCCTTGAACGCCGGACCACCGGTGTCCATCGCACCATTGCCAAGCAACGCTCTCTCACCGAACCGCTCCCTAACCGTGGTGTTGAGAGCGTCGATCTCGGCCTTGACCATGCGGTCAGCGAGCGCAAACCCGAGCGCGGCCGGCAGGTCGTTGCGGTCGATGGCGTCGCGCACCTTGGCCAGCACGGTCTCGGCCGCCGGCGACAGCGCCGGGATATCGATCGACGCCCGCTGGCGCGTTGCCGCCTCCTCCACCACCAACCGCCTCGTCGCCTGTTCGCGCATGAGCAGATAGCGCTCGAGGTCGCGGCGCAGCGCCGGCACATTGGTCTCGGCGACCTGGCGCTCCTGCTTGTCCGCGCGAGCGGCAAGCAATCCCTCGCGGCCGCGCAGCGGGCCGAAGCTGGCCGGCGCCTGCTCGATCTGGCGCAGGCGTTCTGAAGCGATGGCCGGATCGCGGAAGGCGGCCTCGATGCGCATGGCGCGGAAGGCTGTTTCGGGTTCGGCATAGACGAGACGGATGCGGTCGGAGACTAGGTCCCATTGCTTGCTGATCGCCTTGTCGGATTGCAGCTTGGCTTCGGCGGCATCGCCGACCGTCAGCGCGAAACTGGTGACGCCCTTGACCATGGCTTCGACCTTTCGGGTTGATTGGATGGAGGTGGAAACGGGGCGATCGAAAAGCCCAATCCGCGCGCCGACGGTCCTCAGCTTCTCGCCGAGATCAACGAGGCGAGCCTTCTGACGTAGCGTCCAGTCGAGCCGATCGCGAACCAGCGTGCGGGCGACGCGAACGAGATGCAGGCCACGACTGTTCGCGAAGCTCAGCGCCTGCGCGTAGAAGCGGCCGCCGGAATAGTCGAGTGTCGTTTCCTTTGCGTCGCGCCGCTCGAGGACTTTCGACAGACCCCCGGCCACGGCGAAGGACCGTGTGCCATAATAGAGCGCGACGTCCTCGCGATGCCGGGTCAGCGCGACGTAGGTGAGGTGGCGGTTCAGAGACAGCGACGCGAACACCTGGACGCGATCGACGGTGGCGCCCTGCGACTTGTGAATGGTGGTCGCATAGCCATGATCGACGTTGCGGTAGCTGCGCTGCTCGACCGTGACCTCACGCCGGGTATCGCCCTCGGCGATCGCGGCGACGATGCGCCCAGGCGCTGCCCCGACCACCTTGGCCAGCATGCCGTTCTTGACGCCCAGCGTGCTGTCGT
>JAEUMC010000741.1 GCA_016793415.1 Devosia sp.
CGATCGCATCGTGCTGCCCGGTGTCGGCGCCTTCGCCGATTGTCGCGCCGGGCTCGACGCAGTGACCGGCATGGTCGAGGTGCTCGAGGAGCGGGTGATCCGGGGTGGCGTGCCGTTCCTCGGCATCTGCGTCGGCATGCAGCTGATGGCGACCGAGGGCCGCGAGAAGACCATCACCAGGGGCCTCGGCTGGATCCCCGGCGCGGTGGTGCGGCTCGAGCCGAAGGGCGATCTCAAGGTGCCGCATATGGGCTGGAACACCCTGAGCTTTCACCGCGCCCACCCGCTGCTGGCCGGTATCCCCGATGGACCGGCCGGGCTGCACGCCTATTTCGTCCATTCCTATCACATGGCGGTGGACCGCCCGGAACTGCTGGTCGCCAGCGCCGATTATGGCCAGGAGGTCACCGCCATCGTTGGCCGTGACAACCTGCTGGGCACCCAGTTCCACCCGGAGAAAAGCCAGACCCTCGGGCTGACGCTGATCCGCAATTTCCTGGGATGGAAGCCGTGAGCTTCGAGTTCTTGGCCACCCCCCTCCCAACCTCCCCCGCAAGGGGGGAGGTGCCTGTCGGTGCGTTAGGCAAGATCGCGCCACGGCCTCGACCCTTCACCTCCCCCCTCGTGGGGGAGGACGGGAGGGGGGTGGCCCCGCGCTTGGAGTTCCGCGCATGATCCTCTTCCCCGCCATCGACCTCAAGGATGGCCAGTGCGTGCGCCTCAAGCTGGGCGACATGGACCAGGCGACGGTGTTCAACGACGATCCCGCCGCGCAGGCGAAATCGTTCGAGGACCAGGGGTTCGAGTACCTGCACGTTGTCGATCTCAACGGCGCCTTTGCCGGCAGGAGCGTCAATGGCGCCGCCGTCGAGGCCATTCTCAATGCGGTGAGCTTCCCGGTGCAGCTGGGCGGCGGCATCCGGTCGATCGCCCACATCGAGGAGTGGCTCAGCCGCGGCCTCGCCCGCGTCATCCTCGGCACCATCGCGGTGCGCGATCCCTCGCTGGTGCGCGAAGCGGCAAGACTGTTTCCCGGACAGGTGGCGGTCGGCATCGATGCTCGGGGCGGGAAGGTGGCGGTGGAAGGCTGGGCGGAAACCTCCGAGCTGACTGCCATCGAGCTGGGGCAGCGCTTCGAAGGGGCAGGGGTGGCGGCGATCATCTATACCGATATCGATCGCGACGGTGTCTTGAAGGGCATCAACTGGCCCTCGACGCTGGAGCTCGCCGAAGCCGTGTCGATCCCGGTGATCGCCTCGGGCGGCCTGGCCTCGATGGACGACATCCGCACCATGACCGAGCCGCGCTACCAGCTGCTCGAGGGGGCCATCTCCGGACGGGCGCTCTATGACGGGCGCATTGATTCACGTGAAGCAATAGCCCTGCTGAAACAGCGAGCCGCCTGATGGCCGAGCTCAGGAACAAGCCGGTCCTGGTCGAGCGGGTCCGCCTCTGGTGGTACCCGGTGGCGCTGGTGCCCATATTGGCGCTGTTCTATGCCGGCTTCACCGGCATCCTGCCCACCCTGTTCGGCCTTGCCGGACTGTTCGCCCTGTTCTTCTGGGTGTTCTCCTTTGGCTTCGCCATCTATGCCAAGCTGAAGCGCCCGCCACCGGATCTCCGCCAATGAGCCTGAAAACGCGCATCATTCCCTGCCTCGACGTCAAGGACTGCAAGCGTCGCCCGCAGCGGCTTGGCCGCGAGGACGCGCAAACAAAGGACTCGGCCGTCTGATGAGCCTCAAAACCCGTATTATTCCCTGCCTGGACGTGAAGGACGGCCGAGTCGTCAAGGGCGTGCAGTTCGTCGATCTGGTCGACGCCGGCGATCCGGTAGAAGCCGCGATTGCCTACAACGCGGCCGGCGCCGACGAGCTGACCTTTCTCGACATCACCGCCAGCCACGAGAACCGCGACACCATTTTCGACGTGGTGGCGCGCACCGCCGAGCATTGCTTCATGCCGGTGACTGTGGGTGGCGGGATCAGGAAGCTCGAGGATATCCGCAAGCTGCTGCTGGCCGGCGCCGACAAGGTGTCGATCAACTCGGCCGCGGTGAGCGACCCGGATTTCATCGCCCGCGCCGCCGACAAGTTCGGCGACCAGTGCATCGTCGTTTCGGTCGATGCGCGCCGGCGCCAGATCCAGGCGCCGGGGCAGCAGAACATGGACGAGTGGGAAATCTACACCCATGGCGGCCGCAACCCGACCGGGCTCGACGCGGTGGAGTTTGCCGCCAAGATGGTCGAACGTGGCGCCGGCGAGCTGTTGGTCACCTCGATGGATCGCGACGGCACCAAGTCGGGGTTCGACCTGAAGCTGACCCGGGCCGTTGCCGATGCGGTGCATGTGCCGGTGGTCGCCTCGGGCGGCGTCGGCTCGCTCGACGATCTGGTCGATGGGGTGAAGCAGGGGCACGCCTCGGCGGTGCTCGCCGCCTCGATCTTCCACTTCGGCACCTACACGGTGGGCGAGGCCAAGGACTACATGGAGCGCCACGGCATCCCGATGCGGCGCGACGCCAATGCGGGAGAGATTTGATGAGCTTCACCCTCGAAGACCTGGATAAGCGCATCGCCGCCCGCGCCGGCGCCTCGCCAGACGAGAGCTACACCGCCAAGCTCCTGGCCGGCGGCGTCGAGCGCTGCGCCAAGAAATTCGGCGAGGAAGCGGCCGAGATCATCATTGCCTCGGTGACCAAGGACCGGAAGGGCACCGAGGGCGAAGCCTCCGACGTGCTCTATCACCTCCTGGTGCTGCTCCGCGCCGCCGGGGTGCCGCTCAGCGACGTGCTGGCGCAGCTCGAGCGCCGCACCGCGCAATCGGGCCTCGAAGAGAAGGCGTCGCGCGGGAAGGTTCAACCTTGATGAGTGATCGGCTGATGGGCGCCAAGAAGCTCGAACTCGCGCCTTACCACTATTTCACCAAGGCCGAGTGGAGCGGTTTCCGCGCCGACGAGCCGATGACGCTCGATGCCGACGACGTCAAGCGCCTGCGCGCCCTGACCGACCCGATCTCGTTCACCGAAGCCGAAGAGATCTACCTGCCGCTGAGCCGGTTGATCTCGCTCTATGTCGAGGCGACGCAGGAACTGCATCGCGCCTCGACGAAATTCCTCGGCGCCGATGGCCGCAAGGTGCCCTACATCATCGGCGTCGCCGGCTCCGTGGCGGTGGGCAAATCCACCACCTCGCGCATCCTCAAGGCACTGCTCAGCCGCTGGCCGAGCTCCCCCAAGGTCGACCTCGTCACCACCGACGGTTTTCTCTATTCGAACCGGCAGCTCGATGAGCTGAAGCTTGCCGACCGCAAGGGTTTTCCGGAGAGCTACGATCGCGGCGCGCTGATCCGGTTCCTTTCCGACATCAAGTCGGGCAAGCCCGATGTGAAGGTGCCGGTCTACTCGCATCTCGTCTACGACGTCATCGACGGCGAGTTCATCACCATCGATCGGCCCGACATCCTGATCGTCGAAGGGCTCAATATCCTGCAGCCGGGCGAGCTGCCGAAATCCGGCAAGCCGATCCTGTTTGCCTCCGACTTCCTCGATTTCTCGATCTTCATCGATGCCGACGAGAACGACCTGACCACCTGGTTCATGGAACGCTTCCGCCGGCTGCGCGAAACCGCCTTCGCCGACCCCAAGAGCTTCTTTCACCGCTTCACCAAGATGAGCACCGAAGAAGCCGAGGCCTTCGGCATGTGGGCGTGGAAAGAAATCAACCTCCCCAACCTGCGCGACAATATCCAGCCCACCCGCAGTCGCGCCGACCTGGTGCTGACCAAGGGGCCGAGCCACGCCATCGAACGCGTGGCGCTGCGGAAGGTTTAGGGCGGGGGGCGACCCCTCACCCTAGCCCTCTCCCCAGAGGGGCGAGGGGACGCACTTTGCACCGGCGGTGCCACAACGCCCCCTCGCCCCTCTGGGGAGAGGGCGACGGTAGGGCCGGAGGCCTTACCGTGGGGTGAGGGGTACCAAGCGCACTGACCCTAAATCCCGATGCTCTTTTCAGCCGCCAGCGCCTGCAAATCCGCCACCGGCCTGGCGCCGATATGCGAGATCACCTCGCTGGCGGCGAGGCAGCCCGCCTGCAGTGCGGTGCGGAAATCGCGTTCCCGTGCGATCGCCAGGAGGAAGCCGGAGGCGAACAGGTCGCCGGCGCCGGTCACGTCGACCACTTCCTTCACTGCGTAGGCCGGGACGGTGATGATCTCGCCCTGGTGCACCACCATGGCGCCGTCGGCACCCATGGTGATGGCCGCCAGTTCAGCGTCCCTGGCGATTGCCTGCACCGCGCCATGCAGGTCGGTCTGATACAGCGATTTCAGCTCTTCGACATTGCCGAACACGATGTCCATGGTCTTGGAGCGGATCAGGTCGAGGAACTCGTCGCGGTAGCGATTGACGCAGAATGGGTCGCTGAGCGTGAACG
>JAEUMC010000774.1 GCA_016793415.1 Devosia sp.
CCTGTTCCAGCACATAGTGCTCGGGCTCGAACCAGGCGGCGAACCGCTCGAGCCCGGACGCATCGGCGACAGCCTTGAAGCGCAGGAACGCCTTCAGCTTGTGCGCATCGCGCCGTACCGCCGAGACCCGCCGGTCAAGCCGGCCGACATCGGGGTCCGAGCGTGCCTCCATCAGCCCCCTGTCCTTCTGCAGCCGCCACAGCAGCCGATAAAGCAGCGCGAAGCGTTCGGGATCGCTGTGGCAGATGCCGGCTTCGGCCCAATCGATGAAGCGCTGCGGCACCACGCCGACCATTCGTTCGGTCACCTGCTCGAGGGCTTGTTCGGTCACGAACAGGTCCTCAGGCGTCGTGGGGTCGCGCCACACCACTTCGTCGGGCGGCACCGCCTCGAGCAGCAGCCGCCGCGCCGCTGCCCGCCACTCGTCGAAATCGTTGAGCGCCGCAAGTCGCACCGAACGCATCAGAACAGCTCCAGCTGTTTTGGCGGCGGCGCGAGCTTGCCCCTGAGTCTGGAATCGTCGGTCAGCCTGCCGGGCGACCAGTCGGCCGCCTCGACGAACGGTCGCACCTTGTCGATCGAGCCGGCCATCCGCGCCAGATCCCTCAGGGTCAGCCGATGCTGCCGGCGCGAGCTGAGGATGCGGTCGACCACGCTGACCCCCAGCCCCGGCACCCGCAGCAGCAGCTCGCGGGCCGCCCGGTTGACATCGACCGGGAACTGCCCGCGATGCGCCAGCGCCCACGCGAGCTTGGGGTCGAGCTGCAGGTCGAGCAGCCCGTCCGCGCCACCCGAGACGATCTCATCGACCTCGAAGCCGTAGAAGCGGATCAGCCAGTCGGCCTGGTAGAGCCGGTGCTCGCGCAACAGCGGCGGCGGCGCCAGTGGCAGCTTCGAGCTCGCATCGGGGATCGGCGAGAAGGCCGAATAGTAGACGCGCTTCAGCCCATAGCCCGAATAGAGGGCGGCGCTTCGGCCCAGAATGGTCGCGTCGGTGGCGCGGTCGGCGCCGATGATCATCTGCGTCGATTGGCCGGCCGGCGCCAGCTTCGTCGGCTTGTGCTTGCCCTCGAGCTTGCCGTCGGGGCGGCTTTCCTCGCGCTTGAATTCGATATGCGCCATCGCGGTGCGGATGGCGCTTGGCTTCTTCTCGGGCGCCAGCGTCTCGAGGCTCACATCGGTGGGCAGTTCGATATTGGTCGACAGCCGATCGGCATGGAGCCCCGCCTCGGCCAGCAACTCCGGCGCCGCATTGGGGATCACCTTGAGGTGGATGTAGCCACCGAACCGGTGCGTCTCGCGCAGGGTCCGCGCCACCCGCACCATCTCCTCCATGGTGTAGTCCGGCGAGCGGATGATGCCCGACGAGAGGAACAGCCCCTCGATGTAGTTGCGCTTGTAGAAATCGAGCGTCAGCCCGACCACTTCCTCCACCGAGAAGCGGGCGCGCGGCACATTGGAGGAGGAGCGGTTGACGCAATAGCTGCAGTCATAGACGCAGAAATTGGTCAGCAGCACCTTGAGCAGCGAGATGCAGCGGCCATCCGGCGCATAGGAGTGGCAGATGCCGCTGCCCTCGGTCGAACCGATGCCACCAGTGGCAAGGCTCGAGCGTTTCACCGAGCCGCTGGAGGCGCAGGAGGCATCGTATTTCGCTGCATCCGACAGGATCGACAACTTTCGTTTGAGGGTCAGCCGAGTCATTTGTTCACTTTATGTTCGCACGACACCCTGCGCCCGAGGCTTTCTGCCGAGCAATGCCAAAAGACACATCAAACCACGATGTCGGAAACACCCTGAGCAGAATTGTTCAGCATTGCTGGACAATGCGTCGGCGCCGGGCTGCTATCTCGCTGCTCCGAGACGGCCTATCTGGTCTGCACGAGCTTTCATCAGGAGGTCCACATGACCCTCGAACTCAAAGGCATCCACCACCTCACCGCCATCACCGCCCAGGCGCAGCGCAACGTCGAGTTCTACACCCGCACCCTCGGCCTCAGGCTGATCAAGAAGACCGTCAACCAGGACGATGTCAGCGCCTACCACCTGTTCTATGGCGACGCGGTCGCTTCGCCCGGCGCCGACCTCACCTTCTTCGATTGGCCGGCGGCACCCAACAAACGCGGCAATCACGAGGTGTCGCGCACCGGCCTGCGCGTCCATTCCGAGGCCGACCTTGGCTGGTGGAAAGAACACCTCAGTGAAAAGGACATCGCCTCTGGCAACATCAAGGAACGTGCCGGGCACCTGTCGCTCGATTTCGAGGATTTCGAAGGCCAGCGTTTCCGGCTGATCGCCGATCCGAAATCGGCGCCGGCACATCCCTGGGCCGAGAGCCCGATCCCCGCCGAGCACCAGATCATCGGGCTGGGGCCGATCACCCTCGCCGTCCCCGATCTGCGCCGCTCCGAGCCGGTGCTGACCAAGGTGATGAACCTGCGCGAGGTCCGCTCCTATCCGGCACGCGAAAAGAACGGCGAGATCCACGTCTTCGAAATGGGTGAAGGCGGTGCCGCCGCCGAACTGCATGTCGAAGTGAATCCCAACCTGCCGCAGGCCCGCCAGGGCGCCGGCGGCGTGCACCATGTCGCCTTCCGCACCCCTGACAAGGAAGAGTTCGACGAGTGGGTGAAGCGTACCGCTCAGTTCGGCGTCCGCTCGTCGGGTGAAGTCGAGCGCTTCTATTTCAAGTCGCTCTACTTCCGTGAACCCAACGGCATCCTGTTCGAGATCGCCACCGATGGCCCCGGCTTCACTGCCGACGAACCGCTCGAGACCCTGGGCCAGCGCCTGGCGCTTCCACCATTCCTCGAGGGTCGTCGGGCCGAGATCGAAGCGGGGTTGAAGCCGCTGTAGGACAAGCTCACCGGCCTCACCGCCGGTGCCCCAACAGGTCGAGCGCGGCTCCGACAGCAGCGGGGCCGCGCTCGTAAGCGCCGTGGGGGGCTGGCGGCGCTATTGCTTGGGCGTCGCCTCGCTATCCGGGGCCAGCGACCGGGCCATGTCGATCAGCTGCATGAACTCGGCACGGTAACCATTCTCGTCCGCGCCGCGGCCGCCCTGGGCCAGCGAGCGGATATCGGCCCAGCTCATCTCGCCGTAGTTCGAGCCCTTGAGCTTCTGCCCGAAGGCCGCGACCGCCGCGGCGAAGCGCGAGTCCTCGGAGGCTTCAGCGAGGCTCGAGACCGCCTGGTTCTTGCCGATCGCCTGCTCGATCAGCTTGCTGGTCTCCTCGTCGGGTAGCTTGTAGCGCATCTTGAGGAAGCCGATCTCGCCATTGCCGGCAGCCTCGGTGGCATCCGAACTGTAGCGCAACGGATCGTTGAGTTCGGCGCCCGAGCCGACCGGGGTGATCTCATAGAGCGCCGTGACGGTGGTGCCCGCCCCGATCTCGCCGGCATCGACCTTGTCGTTGTTGAAATCCTCGCGGTTCAGCGCCCGGGTCTCGTAGCCGATCAGCCGATACTCGCTGACCACCGCCGGGTTGAACTCGACCTGGATCTTCACATCCTTGGCGATGGTTTCGAGCGTGCCGCCGGCATCTTCGACCAGCACCTTCTGGGCTTCCTTGAAGCTGTCGATGTAGCTGGCATTGCCGTTGCCGTTCTGCGCCAGCGCCTGCATCGTGTCGTCGCCCAGGTTCCCCTGGCCGAAGCCGAGCACCGACAGGAACACCCCGCCGTCGCGCTTGCCCTTGATATAGGTCTTGAGATCCTCTGGATCGTCGATGCCGACATTGAAATCGCCATCGGTGGCAAGGATCACCCGGTTGACGCCGTCGGTCACCTTGTTCTGCTCGGCCAGCCGATAGGCAAGCTCGATGCCTTCGGCGCCGGCAGTCGAGCCACCGGCCGAGAGGTTCTCCAGCGCACCGATGATCTTTGCCTTCTCGGTCGCCTTGGTCGGCTCCAGCACCACGCCGGCCGAACCGGCATAGGCGACGATCGAGATGGTGTCGTTGGCCCCGAGCTGATCGACCAGGAGGGCGAACGCCCGCTTCAGCAGCGGCAGCTTGTCCGGCTCGTCCATCGACCCCGACGTGTCGATCAGGAACACCAGGTTCGACGGCTTGTCCTCGGTGACTGCGGGGACGTAGCCCTTGATGCCGATCTGGACGATCTGCGTCTTGCCGTTCCACGGCGTCGGGTACACCGACACCGTCGGCTTGAACGGCGTTGAGGCGTCGGTCGGAGCGGGGTAGTTGTAGTTGAAGTAGTTGATCAGTTCCTCGATGCGCACGGCATCGGGTTCCGGCACCCAGCCCTCGGTCAGCGAGCGGCGCACATAGGCGTAGGAGGCGGTGTCGACGTCGATCGAGAAGGTCGAGACCGGATCGGTCTTCACCACCTTGAGCGGCGATTCCGTGAACTTGGTGAACTCGTCACCGCTCGGCTCGGTCGGCTTGGCCAGCATCGCATCGGCGGGTGCCGGCGCGGCGATGAACGCTTCGTTCTGCACCACGCCGCCCGGAGCAGCCATCTGCTTGGGCGCCGCCATGCGCAATTCGGCCGTCGGCGCTGCCGGCATCACCGGAGGGGCCGCGTCCATCGCCATGCTGCTCTGCGGGGCAATATCATCTCGGATCACCAGGTCGGCCTCGCCTTCCGGCATGGCGGCCGCCAGGTTCGAGGTGCTGGCATCCGCTCCAGCAGTCGCCGGAGCTTCCTGCGCCGTCGTAGCCGCCGCAGCGACCGTGCCGCCGGCCTCCTGCTTTTCCAGCGCATCGGCGCGGCCGAGTTCCATCGGCACCGGTTCGGGCTGCGCCACCGGCTGATCGGCATCCTTGCTACTGACAGCCACCGGCGGCACGCCGACCGGGGTGATGGCGGTGGTGGTGTAGAGCTGGTAGCCGAGCGGCAGCAGCAGCAGGGCGACAGCGGCGGTGCCGAGGCCGTAAGTGAGACGGTTGTCCATGGTCCAGGTTCCTTTCGCAGTGGCGAAGATGGACCTGAGACGCTGGGTGATCGGATTTCCTTGGGCCGCCCTTTTGGCGTTCGCCTGCTCGGCATCGAAGGCCAGCATCGCCGCGTCGAGCGCGCGGCGGCGCGCTGCCTCGGAGGGTGCCGGAGTGTGCGCCTGCTGCAGCGCCTTGAGCTTGTCGTCATCGTTCATGTGGTTGCTCATAGGAGCCCCCTCAGGGTCTTTTTGGCTTCGTGGACGTGCCAGGAGACGGTGGCCTCCTTGCACCCCATGATCACGCCGGCTTCGGCGTGGCTCATCCCCTCCGCGTAAATCAGCAGCACTGCATCCCGTTGCTGTTCGGGAAGTCTGCGCACTGCGTTCCACAGCTCCCGCGAGGTCGCTGCGTCTTCCTGCTCGGGCAGGTATTCGTCCGGCGCCACCTCGGCATAGCGATCGGCATTGCGCCCGCGCCGGCTCTTCGCCCGCTGCATGTCGCGCACCGCGTTGAGCGTCACGCGGTAGAGCCAGCTGGTGAATGCCGAACGTCCGTCGAAACTCTTCAGCACCGAGGCGAGCTTGATGCACACCTCCTGCGCCACATCCTCGGCATCCGACACCTTGCCGCACCATTTGCACGCTGTGCGAAAGATGAAATCGTAATGCCGCTCGACCAGCTCGCCGAAGGCATGTCGATCACCGCCGACCGCCCGCGCGATCAGCGTTTCATCGGCGGTGGGGGCGTCAAGCACCCCGCTATTGATGAATTCAGGCGTCAAGGACCGTAGCACCTGTGTGAGCTTTCAGTCGGTGTTCTAGGGGTAAGACGATGAACGCCGGCTGATCCTTGGGGTGGGGGTGAGGATTTTTCTCGCGAAGTTCGGAGCATGTGGCCACCCCCACCCTTGATCCCTCCCCACAAGGGGGAGGGAAACGCAAGAACTGAGACAGTGCAGCTATCGCCTCCCTCCCCCTTGTGGGGAGGGTAGCGCAGCTAGGCGAAGCCGTAGCGAAGCCAGGGTGGGGGTGGCCACACGCACCGATGCCCCCCCGCAACCACACGCCGCACCTCCTGCTCTTGCGGCGAGCGCACCGGAGGGCTAACCCATCCCTATGTCCGATGACCCCAAGAAGCCCGACAGCCCGTTCCGCCTCAACAGCGCCCGCATCGTGCTGCTGCTACTCGGCGCGCTGCTCCTGACCTACACCGTCTCGGCCCTGCTCGGCGGGCTCGGCAACTACCAGCAGCTCAAGGAAGCAGCGCAGGCGCCGGCTGCCGAGTCCACCGGCACCACGCCCTCGCCCTGACCAAGCACTGCAGCGGCGCGAGGCTCAGGCCACCAGCGCCTGCGGCACCGCTTCGGCGATGAAGCCGCCGCCCAGCACTTCGCTGGTTTCGCTCTCGTCGGCGTAGAACACGCAGGCCTGCCCCGGCGAGATGCCGTATTCGCCGGCGAACAGCGTGACGAACACTTCGCCATCGGCCATGTGCACGGCGCCCGACTGCGGCGGCCGGGTCGAGCGCACCTTGACCTCGATCGGCATGCCATTTCCGGCAGCCAGCGACGCCAGTTCGCGCTCGCCCAGCCAGTTCACGTCGCGCAGCCGCACTGTCTTGGTCATCAGCGCCTCGCGCGGCCCGACGATGACCCGGCCGGTACGATGTTCGAGCTTGACCACATAGAGCGGCTCACCCGCGGCGACGCCGAGGCCCTTGCGCTGGCCGATGGTGTAATTGACGATCCCCTCGTGCATGCCCAGCACGCGCCCGTCGAGATGGACGATCTCGCCCTCGGCCAGCGCCTCGGGGTGCATCTTGCGGATCACGTCGGCATACTTGCCCTGCGGCACGAAGCAGATGTCCTGGCTGTCGTGCTTTTCGGCGATCTCCAGCCCGAACTCGCGCGCCAGCTCACGCACATCAGGCTTGGTCATGCCGCCAAGCGGGAAGCGGAGGAACTCGAGCTGCTGTTCGGTGGTGGCGAACAGGAAGTAGCTCTGGTCGCGCGAGTCATCGACCGGCCGGAACAGCCGGCGCTTGCCGTCGACAAGCTTGGATTGCACGTAATGCCCGGTCGCCAGCACGTCGGCGCCCAGGTCCTTGGCCACTTCCATCAGGTCGACGAACTTGACGCTCTGGTTGCAGGCGATGCACGGCACCGGCGTCTCGCCCTGCCGATAGGCATTGGCGAACGGCTCCATCACCGAGTTCTTGAAGCGCTCTTCATAGTCGAGCACGTAGTGCGGGATGCCCAGCGCCTGCGCCACCCGGCGTGCGTCATGGATATCCTGGCCGGCGCAACAGGCGCCCTTGCGGTGCGTCGCCTCGCCATGGTCGTAAAGCTGCAGGGTCACGCCCACCACATCGTAGCCTTCACGGGCCAGCAGCCCTGCGACTACGGAACTATCGACGCCCCCCGACATCGCGACCACGACGCGCGTGTCCTCGGGACGCTTGGGCAAATCAAGCGAATTCAGGTCCATATCTCTCATCCAGAAGGGTTCAAGGTCCGACGGATCGGCGCGGTATAGTCGTTCTCACGGGCGGTGTCACGTGCCCTGCCCCATCCGGTGCGGCCTCGCAGTAACCCGGCAAATTCTGCCGCAACCGGCGCAATCTGCCGTGATCCATCCTCCCACCCCACCGCCAACCCATTGAAACTCTTCACCTCGCCATCCGGCATGCGCCTTGCATCGCACTCATCGGAGCATTGTGTCCCGCGAGGCGTTTGTGACGGATACGGTTGGATTTGCACCTTCGACGACGCCTGGTCTGGTGACCGGCGGGACTGCGGCCGACGCAGATGGCGGCGCGCCGGAGGGCCTGTTCGCCGCATTGCTCGCCCTGCTGGCGCCCGGCCAGACGATCGACGCCGCCACCGATGTTGCGGCACCCGATACAGCCGCATCCGATGCGACCGACAAGATCACCTCCACCGACTTCGCGGCGCTCATTCAGACGCTCGCCGCCGCAGCCACCTCACCCGCAAAAGAGCCCGAAGCGGCCGAAGGTGAGCCAGAAGCCGCCGACGCCGCCGAGGACTCGTCGGAAGCCGCCGCCATCGGTGGCAAGCTCGATGATCCCGACAAGCTGCAGGGCAAATCGCTGCTCAAGGATCTGGGCGATGCACTGCTTGCGCTCAACGACAGCATCGAGGCCGGGCAACCGGTCGATCCGGCGCTGGAAAAGAAGCTCAGCGAGGCGGTCGACGCCCTCGCCATCTATCTGGGCGCCCTCACCCCGACCAGCACGCCCACCGCCCGGATCAGCGCGCTGGCCAGCGGCGACGGCGCCATTCCGGCTGCCGGCGATCCGCTGCCCGCTCCCGCGGCGCCCCCTGTCCCTGCCCCACCCGCAGCGGTACCGGCCGTGGTTGCGCCCGTAGCCGCCGTGCCAGAGGCCAGCCCAGCCGCCAGTTCAACCGACGCGTCCGATGCGCCTGAGCCGTTCGCGCAACTGGTGGCAGAGCTTGCCACCGATGGTGACGACGCCCCCGACGCCACCGCCCCCGAACCGGCTCCGGCCAAAGGCGCAACGACGCTCGAGCAGGCGCCGCCGGCCCTGCGTCAGTTGGGCCTCGTCATCGGCAAGCTCAGCGAGAAACTGGCGGCCCAGGATCCCGAGCTCGCAAAAAAGCTCGACGCTCTCGCCGAAACGCTGAAATCCGGCACGCTGCCGGACGCGCTGAAGACGGCGCTCGGCCAGGATGCGGCGGCTACCGAGCGTGAGCTGAAACGCATCGTCGAGGCTCTGGCGACACCCAGGCCGGCCGCAGCCAACCCGGTGGAAGCGAAGACCTTCAGCCCGCCGACGCTCGAATTGCCGCAGGCAGTGGTGGCACCGGCCAGGAAGGACGAGCCGGCGACAGCCGTCGCCGCAGCGCCCGAACCCGCGCCGAAACTCGAGCCCAATGAGCCCGAGCTTGCCCGCCCGATCGCCGCTGCAAGCCCTGTGAAAGTCGACAAGCCCGAGGCCGCCGAAAGCAAGCCGGCGGCCGCGGCGGCTCAGCCAGCGCAGCCCCAGCCTGCCGCCACCGATCCCGCTGCCGCCGCAGCGCAGCAGACCCAGCCGGCTGCCGTCCCCGTCGCCCGAACCATTCATGCCGCCTACCAGGCGCCGGTGCAGCAGGTGAACCTGCCGCAGGTCGCCTTCGAGGTGGTGCGCCAGTTCGAGGCCGGCAACACCCGCTTCCAGATCCGCCTCGATCCACCCGAACTCGGCCGCATCGACGTGAAGCTCGACGTCGACAAATCCGGCACCGTCAATGCTCGCCTCACCGTCGAGCGCCCCGAAACGCTCGACCTGATGCAGCGCGATCAGCGCGCCCTGCAGCAGGCGCTGCAGCAGGCGGGGCTGGATGGGCAGAAGACCAATCTCGAATTCTCGCTGCGCCAGAACCCCTTCGCCCAGCAGGGCGGCATGGG